>CAZVPS010000221.1:0-3912 GCA_964629105.1 uncultured Anaerolineaceae bacterium | reverse complement strand
CGGCGTCGATGGCCCACGGGTCGCCGGACAAGCTCGTCTTCGCCAAGCGCGCGGCGGCGGCCCTGGGGTACATCGCGCTCGCGGCCCAGGACCGCGTGGTCCTGGCCTCGCTGGGCGGGCGATCGGCGCGTCGGCGGGCCGCCCTGCGTGGTTCCGGCCGGGCCTTTCGCCTCCTCGCGGACCTGTCCGCCATCCAACCCGCGGCCGGGGTCACCGACCTGGTGGCCGCCTGCCGGCATGCCCTGGCCCAGGTGACGGGGCGCGGGGTGATCGTTCTCGTCTCGGACCTCCTGGACCCGGGTGCCGAGCGCGCCCTCCGCGACCTCGCGGGGACCGGTTCGGAGGTCATCGTCCTCCACATCCTTGCCCCCGACGAGCGGAGCCCGGCCATGGACGGCGACCTCCGGCTCGTCGATGCGGAGACCGGCGCGACGGTGGACGTCACGCTCGATCTCGCCGCGCGCGAGCGCTACACGGAACGGGTCGAGGCGTGGGAGGTGGAGCTCGCGGAGCTCGCCGCGAAACGTCGGATCGCCTACGTGCCCCTGGCCTCCGACGTTCCCTTGGCCGACCTCGTCTTCGCCGAGCTCCGGCGTCGCCGGGTCGTCGGGTAGGGGGGCCGCGCCGATGCCGTTCGCCGCGCCGCTCGCCCTCCTCGGCCTCGTCTTCCTGCCGCTCGTCGTGGCCTTCTGGATGCTCAAGCTCCGGAGGACGGAGCACACCGTCAGCTCCACGCTCCTCTGGAAGCGCTTCGGCGAGGACCTCCAGGCGAACGCTCCGTGGCAGCGGTTGCGCCGCTCGTTCCTCCTGCTCCTCCAGCTGCTCCTCGTGATCCTGCTGGCGCTCCTGGCCGCGCAGCCGTTCATGGAGCGCCCCGCGACGCTCGCCCGCGACCTCGTCGTCGTCATCGACGCGTCCGCCAGCATGGCGGCCACGGACGTGGCCCCGTCGCGCCTTGAGGCGGCCAAGCGGCTCGCGCTCGACGCGCTGCGCGACCTGCCGGCGGGCGGACGGGTGAGCGTCGTGGCCGCCGGGGCGACGCCCCGCGTCGTGGCCAACGCCACCGCCGACATGGGCCGCGTCCGCGCCGCCCTCGCCGGGATCACTGCGACTCCTGCCACGGCCGACATGGGCGAGGCGCTGGCGCTCGCCTCCGCCCTCGCGGCGCGGGCCGGCGACGCCCAGGTGCTCGTCGCCACGGACGCCGCGTTCACGCCACCGGAGGACCTCGAGGTTGCGGCGCCCGTCACCGTTCTCCAGGTGGGCCGCGAGCGGAAGAACCAGGCCCTTGTCGCCTTCGCCGTGCGCAGCGCCCCGACCGCGGTGACCCGCTCCGTCTTCATCTCCGTCGCGAACATGGACCTGGAGCCGACGACCGAGCGCGTGGAGCTGTGGGGCGACGGCCGGCTCCTGGAGGCCCGCGATCTCTTCCTCGACCCGGTGAGCCGCGCCGACATCGGGATCGACGACATCCCGCTCGACGTCCGGGTCCTGGAGGCTCGCCTTGCGGGCGCCGACCAGCTCGCCCTCGACGACCGCGCGTGGGCGGTCGTGCCACCCGACCGGCTCCTGCGGATACTCCTCGTCAGCGAGGGCGACCCGTACCTGGAGACGGCGCTGAGCTTCCTGCCGAACGCCGAGCTCTACGGCGTCAAGCCCGCCGCCTACGGCCAGGGCACCAAGCCCGAGCTGTTCGACCTGGTCATCTTCGACGCCGCCCTCCCGGCGACCCTCCCGCGGGTCCCCACGCTGGCGATCGCCCCGCCGAGGACGAGCCCCCTTGGGACGGTCACCGGGTCCCTGAAGGATCCGGCGCTGGGGCGGCCCGCCCCGGACGAGCCGCTCCTGCGCTACGTCGACCTGACGACGCTCCACGTCGCCGAGGCCACGCGGCTCGCCCTGCCCGACTGGGCGCGGACCGTCGTCCCCACGGCGGCCGGCGATCCCCTCCTCTACACCGGCACCCGGGAAGGCGTCGCCACGGGGGTCCTCGCCTTCGAGCCGCGACGCTCCGACCTGCCGCTCCAGGTGGCGTTCCCGATCCTGGTGAGCAACCTCGTCGGCGAGCTGGTGGGCGCCGCGCAGGCGCCGACGACGGCCGTGGCGCCGGGCAGCCTCGTGAGCCTCCCGGTCCCGTCCGGGGCCACCGGCCTGCGCGTCACGCGTCCCGACGGGACGACGCTCGACCTTGCCCCGGCCGTGACCGGCGGAACGGCGGCGACCTTCGCCTCGACCGAGCAGCTCGGGGTCTACACGGTGGCGCCCCTCGGGCTGGCGGACGCCGGCCCGACGCCGGCGGGCTCCGCCTCCCCGTCCTTGCTGCTGGTCGATCCGTTGGCCCCGGTCCAGTTCGCCGTCGACCTGTTCGACGTCGGCGAATCGACGATCGCGCCCGGGTCCGCCGCCGCCCTGGAACAGCTGGGAACTGCGACGGCGGGCGGTGGCGCGGGCGCTGCCGGGAATGACCGGCCGCCAGCGCGCGACGACCTGTGGATCCCTCTTGCCGCCATCGCCCTCGGCTTCCTCGTCCTCGAGGCCGTTGTCTTCCAGCGCGACGCGCTGGTCCGGATCCGACGCCGCCTCGGGCGGTGGCCCGGGCGGCGGCCGTCGGCGGGCGCGGCGACCTGATGGGCGTCACGGCGACCGCGCCCCTCCTGCTCCTTCTCATCCCGCTCGTCGTCGGGCTGATCGTCGGGCTCCAGCTCCTTGCGAAACGCGGCCTGGGCGACGCGCGGGCCCGGCTGGCACTCCTCGTCCGGGCGCTCCTGGTCTCCGCCCTCGCGATGGCCCTGGCTGGCGTTGCCGTCATCCTCCCGGCCGACCGACTCGCGACCGTCTTCGTCGTCGACCTCTCCGATTCGGTGGGCAACGCCGGCCGCGCCGACGCCCTGGCCTTCGTCCGCGACGCGCTGGAGCAGCGGCCCGCTGGGGACGTCGCCGGGGTCGTCGCGTTCGGCAAGGACGCGCTCGTGGAGCGCCTCCCCGACGAGCTGGCGGACCTCGACCGGATCGCCTCGACGCCGGTCCGGGGCGCCACCGACATCGGGGCCGCGCTGCGCCTGGCTGCCGCCCTCTTCCCCGACGCGGCGCAGCATCGGATCGTCCTGCTCTCGGACGGCAACGACACGACGGGCAGCGGCCAGGTCGAGGCCGCGCGCGCGGGCGCCCGCGGGATCCAGGTGACCACCCGCACGATCGGCCTGGGCGCATCGGACGAGGTCCTCGTCGACCGGATCAGCGTCCCCACGACCTCGCGCCTCGGCGAGGAGCTGGAGGTGGCGGTCGACGTCCGCTCGACGGTCGCCCAGCCGGCCGCCGTCCGCCTCTACGCCGACGGCGCCCTCGTGGCCACCGAGCGGACGACCCTCGACGCCGGCGTCACGCGGGTCGTCTTCCGGGTGACCCCCAAGGAGGCCGGCTTCCACGTCTTCCGGGCCGTCGTCGAGGCGGCGAAGGACACCTTCCCCGAGAACGACCGGGCCGACGCCTCGACGCTCGTCTCCGGGCCGCCGCGCGTCCTCGTGGTCCCCGGCGACGAGGCGGTCGCGGCGGACCTGGTGGCGGCCCTCAGGACCCGCGAGGGGGACGTCGTCACGATGCTCCCCGAGCTCGTCCCGGACGACCCCGCCACCCTCTCCGGCTTCGACAGCATCGTCCTCGTCGACGTGCCGCGGATCCGCTTCACGACACAGCAGCTCGAGGCGCTGCGCTCCGCGACCCGGGACTTCGGGAAGGGCCTCGTGATGATCGGCGGACCGCGCAGCTATGGCGCAGGCGGCTACCGCGACACGCCGCTGGAGGCCGCCCTGCCCGTGGAGATGCGGGTCCGCGACCGCGAGAAGCAGCCCGACGTGGCCCTCGTCGTGGTGATCGACGAGTCGGGCTCGATGGCCGCCTGCCACTGCAACACCT
>CAZVPS010000220.1:0-3932 GCA_964629105.1 uncultured Anaerolineaceae bacterium | reverse complement strand
CGCGCGAGGCGGTCTTCGTCATCTCGGACGTCCCTTCGTTACTTCTTTCCGCCGAGCTTCCCGGCCTTGCCGGCCTTTCGACGGATCACCTCGCCGGTATACCGGACGCCTTTGCCCTTGTAGGGCTCCGGCTTCCGGGTGGAGCGGACCTTGGCCGCGACCTGTCCGACGAGCTCCTTGTCGATGCCGACGACGGCCAGCTTGACCGGGGTCTCCACCTCGAAGGAGATGCCCGCGGGGGGCACGATCTCCACCGGGTGGCTGTAGCCCAGGTTGAGCTGGAGCTTGTCGCCGATCTTCTGGGCGCGGTAGCCGACGCCGGCGATCTCGAGCGTCTTCCGGTAGCCGGAAGTGACGCCGTCGACCATGTTCGCGACGAGGGTCCTCGTGAGGCCGTGGAGCTGCCTGTGCCCCTTCGCCTCCGACGGCCGGGAGACGACCAGCGTCCCCTCCACCGCCTCGACCATCATCGCCGGCGGCAGCGAGCGGGTCAGGGTCCCCTTCGGACCCGTCACCGTGATGACCGGCAGGTCGAGGTTGACCTCGACACCGGCCGGGATCGGGATCGGCCGTCGACCGATGCGCGACATCGCCGTCCCCCTACCAGACGTACGCCAGGACTTCCCCGCCGAGCTGCGCCCTGCGCGCCTGCTGGCCGGTCATGATCCCCTGGCTGGTGCTGACGATGACGATCCCGAGGCCTCCGAGGACCCGCGGGATCTCCGTCTTCCGGGCGTAGGCGCGGAGGCCGGGCTTGCTGATTCGCTTCAGCCCGGACACGACCGGCGCCTTCCCGTCAACGTACTTGAGGGTGAGCCGCAGAAACTGCGCGGGGCCGTCACGCTCCTCGCTGAAGCCGGAGATGAACCCTTCCTCCACGAGGATTCGGGCGATCTCGCGCTTCACGCGGGATGCCGGGACGGCCACATCGAGGTGGCGCGCCCGCGACGCGTTGCGGATCCGCGTGAGCATGTCGGCGATCGGATCGGACACGTTCATCGGCGGCTCACCAGCTGGACTTCGTGACTCCCGGCAGCTCGCCCACGAGGGCGCGCTCCCGGAAGCAGATTCGGCAGAGCGCGAAGCGGCGCATGTACGCCCGCGGCCGTCCACACAGGGTGCAGCGGTGATACGCCTGCGCCTTGTGCTTCGGGGCCCGCTTGGCCTTCGCGATCAGGGACTTCTTGGCCATCGTCTCCTCCCCGCTCAGCCGGCGAAGGGCATGCCGAGGAGTTCCAGCAGCTTGCGGGACTCCTCGTCGGTCTTCGCCGTCGTCACGATGCTGATCTCCAGCCCGCGGAGACGGTCGACCTTGTCGTAGTCGATCTCGGGAAAGGCGAGCTGCTCGCGAAGCCCGAGGCTGTAATTGCCCCGCCCGTCGAACGACTTCCCGGGGATCCCCCGGAAGTCGCGGATGCGCGGGAGGGCGACGGTCGTGAGGCGCTCCAGGAAGTCCCACATCCGCTCTCCGCGGAGGGTGACCTTCGCTCCGACCGTGTTCCCGGTCCGCAGGTGGAACTGGGCGATGGAGCGCTTGGCCTTCGTCACGATCGGCTTCTGGCCGGTGATGAGGGCGAGATCACCGGTGGCCGCGTCGACGGCCTTGGCGTTCGTGAGTGCTTCCCCGAGCCCGATGTTGACCACGATCTTCTCGAGGCGCGGCACCTGCATCGGGTTCGTGTACGAGAACTGCTTCTTGAGCGCGGGGACGATCTCGGCCCCGTAGCGCTCCCTCAGGCGATTGCTCACGCGCCCTTCACCTCCACGGCCTGGCCGCAGCGGCCGCACGCCCGGACGCGGGCCCCGGTCTCCAGCTCCAGGTGGCGGACGCGCGTGGGGCGATCGCAGCGCGGACAGACGAGCATGACGCGGCCGATCGCGACCGGCATCGGCTTGTCGATGATCCCACCCTGCTGCATGCGCGGGGTGCGGTCGTTCTGGTTCATGCGCGGGCGCGGCTTCGTGTGCCGCTTGGCGAGGTTGAGCCCGTCCACGACGACGCGGAAGGGCTGGCCCGCGAGCGCGGGGCGCTCGACGCGCTTCACCTCGCCCCGCTTGCCGGCGTCCTTGCCCGCCATCACGAGCACGGTGTCACCGGTCCGGATCTCGGGCACCTTCGTCACGCGGGGTGCGACGGCATGAGCCATCTCAGAGCACCTCCGGGGCGAGGGAGACGATCTTCATGTAGTTGCGGTCCCGCAGCTCGCGCGCCACGGGCCCGAAGATGCGGGTCCCGCGGGGGTTCCCCTGGTTGTTGATGAGGACGGCGGCGTTCTCGTCGAAGCGGATGTAGCTGCCGTCGGGGCGGCCGTATTCCTTGGCCGTCCGGACGATCACGGCCCGCACGACGTCGCCCTTCTTGACGGCAGCGTTCGGGATCGCCTGCTTGACGCTGGCGACGATCACGTCGCCGACCTCGGCGGTGGTCGCCTGGGAGCGACCCATGACCCGGATGCACTGGATCACGCGCGCCCCGGTGTTGTCCGCGACGCGCAGCCGCGACTGCTGCTGGATCACGCCTCGGCCTCCTCATCGGACTCGGCGTGGGCCTTGCCCGGGTGAGCCGCGGCGTGGATCGCCTCGGTCGTTGCCGATTCCTCGGCGACGATCTCCGACGGGCGGTCCTCGCCGGCGCGGGAGGTGACCTCGACGAGGCGCCAGCGCTTCGTCCGCGACAGCGGGCGCGACTCCTCGATGAGAACGGTGTCCCCCACCTTGGCCTGGTTCAGCTCGTCGTGAACGGAGAACTTGGTCGTCATCCGCACGACGCGCTTGTAGAGCGGGTGGCGCGTCAGGCGCTCGACGGAGACGACGATCGTCTTGTCCATCTTGTCGCTGACGACGCGTCCGACCTTCGTCTTGCGCTTGCCCTGCACCTGCGTTGCTCCTGCCATCTCCGGCCCCCCTAGGCCGTCTTGACGAGCTTGCGCTCGTGCTGGACGGTGAGGATCCGGGCGACCGTCCGGCGAGTGCCGGAGATCGCGGTGTAGTCCTTCAGCTGGCGCGTCGCGAGCTCGAAGCGAGCCTGCCAGAGGTCTCGCTTCGCGTCCCGGAGCGCCTGCTCCAGCTCCGCGTCCGTGAGGGCGCGAACCTTGTCGATATCCATCACGCGCTCTCTTCCTCCTTGACGATGAAGCGCGTGGCGACCGGCAGCTTGTGGGCCGCGAGGCGCATCGCCTCGACGGCCGAGGCGCGGTCGACTCCGGCCATCTCGAAGAGGATCCGTCCCGGCCGGACCACCGCGACCCAGTGATCGGGTGCTCCCTTGCCGGAGCCCATCCGGGTCTCGGCGGGCTTCTTGGTCGCCGGCTTGTCCGGGAAGATGCGGATCCAGATCTTGCCGCCGCGCTTGACCGAGCGGGTCATCGCGCGTCGCGCCGCCTCGATCTGGCGGCTCGTGATCCAGGCGGGTTCGAGCGTGGCGAGCCCGAACTCACCGAAGGAGACGGCCGTGCCGCCCTTCGCCATGCCGGACATCCGGCCGCGCATCACCTTGCGGTGCTTGACGCGGCGAGGCATCAGCATCGCGTCAGACCCCCTGGCCGGCCGGCACGGCCGCGGGGGCGGCCGGGGGCCGGGCGGCCCGCTGGTCGGGGACGTCGCCCCGGTAGATCCAGACCTTGACGCCGATCGTGCCGTAGGTCGTCCGGGAGAGGACGTACCCGTAGCTGATGTCGGCGCGCAGCGTGCCGAGCGGGATGCGCCCTTCGCGGTCCCACTCGCGGCGGGCCATCTCGGAGCCGCCGAGGCGTCCGGCGACGGCGATCTTCACGCCTTTCGCCCCCGCCTTCATCGTGCGCTGAATGCCCTGCTTCATGGCCTTCCGGAAGGCGATCCGGCGAGCCAGCTGCTGGGCGATGTTCATGGCCACGAGGTACGCGTCGAGCTCGGGCTGGCGGATCTCCTTGATCTCCAGCTTCACCTTCCGCGGC
>CAZVPS010000219.1:0-3947 GCA_964629105.1 uncultured Anaerolineaceae bacterium | reverse complement strand
GCGCCGCCCGGCGCTTCAAGCTCGAGGTCGAGGTGCCCATGATCGGGGTCAACGTGCCGATCCCGGTCCCGGCCGGCTACCTCTCCTTCGGGGGCGCCAAGGAGTCCGCCCTCGGCGACCTCGCCATGCGCGGCGAGGACGGGATCCGCTTCTTCACCCAGCAGAAGATGATCACCGAGCGCTGGCCGGAGCCCGGCCGCCGTGGCGCTCTCAGCCTGGTCTTCCCGGGCAACAGCTGATCCTGGCGGCGGCGGCGCCGGCTCCCGGACGCGAAGAAGCCCCTCCGGTTCGGAGGGGCTTCTTCATACGCCGATCATCGCCGGACGTGGCCGGCGATGCGGTCTCTCAGGCGGCCTCCTCCCTGGCGGGAACGGCCTTGGCGAGGATGTAGTACAGGGCGCCGGCCACGAGCAGGCCGACGACCCAGCTGAAGTCGGCCAGCGGCTTGAGGAGGGGGATGATCCCGTCGGCTGGGAACGGCCCACCGTAGGAGCCGCCGATCGCGAACACGATCCCGACGAAGAGGGCCACCACCGCCCGCCAGTTCCAGCCGCTCGAGTAGCGGTAGACGCCGGTGGTGGTGTAGAGATCCCGGAGGCGAAGCTGGGTCCGCCGGAGCAGCCAGTAGTCGGCGATCAGGACGCCGGCGATGGCACCCGTGGCGCCGCCGTAGGTGCCGAGCCAGGTGAAGATGTAGAGGCTCGAGTTGGCCATCAGCTCCCACGGGAAGATCAGGATGCCGATCACGCCCGTGATGATGCCGCCGGTGCGGAAGCTGATCCTGGATGGCCACAGGTTCGATAGGTCGTAGGACGGACTGACCACGTTCGCCGCGATGTTGGTCGACAGGGTCGCCACCGCGAGGGTGAACATCGCGAGGATCAGGAAGATCGGGTTGTCCAGCTTGGCAGCCAGGTCGACCGGGTTCCAGATCGCGCTGCCGTAGACAATGACCGTCGCCGACGTCGTCAGGACGCCGACCAGCGGGAAGAGGGTCATGGTGGTCGGCAGGCCGATCGCCTGGCCGATCGCCTGCTCCTTCTGGCTCCGGCCGAACCGCGTGAAGTCAGGCATGTTCAGGGAAAGGGTGGACCAGAAGGCGATCATGCCCATCAGCGCGGCCGGGAAGATCGCCCAGAACTCGGGTCCCCAGCCCAGCTTGCCGGGCTGGTCCAGGATCGGGCCCAGGCCCTTGGCCTGGACGATCATGTAGCCGAGCAGGGCCAGGAAGACGACGATCATGAACGGGGCGGCCCAGTTCTCGAACCGCTTCACCGCCTCCATGCCGCGCAGGATGACGAGGATGTTGATCGCCCAGAAGATGGCGAAGCTGAGCCACAGCGTCCATGGCTGGGCGGCGCCGATCAGGAGCGGGAACTTCGCCGCGTCCGTCCACCAGCTGCCCGGGCCCAGGAGGGCGCCGACCAGGGCGAAGATCGCGCCGCCGCCGATCCAGGTCTGGATCCCGAACCAGCCGCAGGCCACCCCGGCGCGAATGAGCGCCGGCAGGTTGGCGCCGAAGACGCCGAACGCTGCCCGGGCGAAGACCGGGTACGGGATGCCGTACTTGGTGCCACCGTGGCTGATCAGGATCATCGGGATCAGCACGATCACGTTGGCGAGCCCGATCGTGATGATCGCCTGGACCCAGCTCATCCCCAGGTCGATCAGGCCCGATGCGAGCATCCAGGACGGGATGTTGATCGCCATCCCGACCCACAGGGCAGAGTAGTTGTATGTGGTCCACGTCCGCTTCGCGACCGGGACCGGTGCCAGGTCCTCGTTGTGGAGCCGCGACTCTCCCAGAGCTGCATCGGCCTCGGGCGTCAGCTCGACTCGCCCGTCCGGCAGGACGTGCTGGCCATTCATCGCCACCGTCATTGCTCCCTCCGCAGTGTTCCCTCAACGGTTGATGCCACAGATCGGTGATCAGGCGCCTTGATGCGCTCCCGCCTCCTGGCTCGGGCTCCTCCTCTCTCCCTCGTGCGCGTCCGGCGCGCGCGCGGCCGGCATTTCCGGGCATCCTACGCGGCCACGCAACGCCCGGCGCGACGAATGCGCAAGGAATGCGCAACGTTGCACACGCCGACCCGGGGGCGCGGAGGGCTGGTGGTCGTCCATGTTCGACCCATTCGGCACTGGGACCGGCACGACGGATTTGCCTCCCGCACGAACCCGGCGAGCGCGTCCCGCGCCGCCGCGCGCGGGCGGCGACCCAGATCGCGGAGGGGCACAGCGCGGCATTCTGGCGGCATTCTGCAGGTGTATCCTCGGCCGATCGTTCCTTGACGACGAAGCGAGGTATGGCAGTGACCCGGATCGTTCGCGGCGCGCTCCTGCAGGCCACCTGGACCGGCGACAAGGAGTCGATGATCCAGAAGCACGAGGGCTACGCCCACGAGGCGGCGAAGCAGGGCGCCCAGGTCATGCTCTTCCAGGAGCTCTTCTACGGGCCCTACTTCTGCCAGGTCCAGGACGCCGCGTACTACGCCTACACCGAGCTGATCCCGGACGGCCCCACGACGAAGCGGATGCAGGACCTCGCGAAGCAGACCGGGATGGTCCTCGTGGTGCCGATGTACGAGGAGGACGCGACGGCGTCCGGGATCTACTACAACACCGCCGCCGTCATCGACTCCGACGGCCGCTACCTCGGCAAGTACCGCAAGACCCACATCCCCCACGTGAAGGGCTTCTGGGAGAAGTTCTACTTCCGCCCGGGGAACCTGGGCTACCCGGTCTTCGAGACCGCCGTGGGCAAGGTCGGCGTCTACATCTGCTACGACCGACACTTCCCGGAGGGTGCCCGGGCCCTGGGCCTCAACGGCGCCGAGATGGTCTTCATCCCCTCCGCAACGAGCCGCGGCCTCTCCGAGTACCTCTGGCGGATCGAGCAGCCCTCGCACGCGGTCGCCAACGGCTACTACGTCGGAACGATCAACCGGGTCGGGATCGAGAAGGACCTGGGCGAGGACGACTTCTACGGGCAGAGCTACTTCTGCGACCCGCGCGGCCAGATCGTCGGCGGCGTCGCCAGCCCGTACGACGAGGAGCTCGTCATCCGCGACCTCGACCTCGAGCTCGTGACCCAGGTCCGCCAGACCTGGCAGTTCTACCGCGACCGGCGCCCGGACGCCTACGCCGACCTGGTCCGGCCCTAGCGGTCCCGAGCGGCAGGGGGGCCGGCCGATGGAGTTCGGCTTCACGATCAAGCCCGACCACTCGATCGAGCGGACGGTCGCGCTCACCCGGCAGGCCGAGGCGGCCGGCTTCGCCTACGGCTGGCTCTTCGACTCCCACGTCCTGTGGCGCGATCCGTACCCGCTCCTGACGGTGATGGCGCAGGCCACCACGACGATGCGCCTCGGGACCTGCGTCACGAACCCGGCGACGCGCGAGCCGTCGGTCACGGCGTCGAGCCTGGCCGTCCTCCAGGAGCTCTCCGGGGGCCGCTTCGACCTCGGGATCGGGCGCGGTGACTCGGCCCGCCGGGTCCTGGGCAAGGCGCCCACCACGATGGCCACCCTGGAGGAGGCCGTCCACGTCATCCGGGCCCTGGCCGAGGGACGGCCGATCGAGTACGAGGGCGCCATCCTCCAGCTCACCTGGTCCGCGGGCCACCGGCTCCCGGTCTGGGTGGCCGGGTACGGGCCGGTCGCCCTCAAGATGACCGGCCGCATCGCCGACGGGGCGATGCTCCAGATCGCCGACCCCGACCTCGTCGGCTGGTTCGCCGACCAGGTCCGCGCCTCGGCGCGCGAGGCCGGGCGCGACCCGAACGCGGTCCGGATCATGTCCGCGGCGCCGGCCCACGTCGGCGACCTGGCCGACGGCCGTGACCGGATCCGCTGGTTCCCGGCCCTCGTCGGGAACCACGTCGTGGACCTCGTCAACAAGTACCAGGGTGAGCTGCCCGAGACGCTCACCCGCTACGTCCGCGGCCGCGA
>CAZVPS010000218.1:0-3958 GCA_964629105.1 uncultured Anaerolineaceae bacterium | reverse complement strand
GCCCCGACGGCCCGCCTCGAGGGCGACCCGGCCTTCAGCCTCGCGCCGCCGCCCGATCGGATCCTGTGGCCGGCCCCCGACGCCGAGGCCGCCGAAGGGGGCCTGCTCGTGGACGGGACGCCGGTCCGAATCCGCCTCCATCGCTTCGACGGCGCCCGGGCCCGGCTCGAAGAAGAGGGTCCCGAAGGCACCCATAGAACAGACGTTCTCTTCGGACCCGTCCACCTGGACCGCCGGCGGGGAACCGAGGTTCGCGAGGTGGTTGTCGAGGGCTGGCGCATCGACGTCGAGGTGGAATCCGAGCGTCGGGCAGTCCTCCGGGAGAGGGCCCGGCGCGGGGCGGGCGCGGCCTCGAAGGGCGGTCCCGTGGAGGTACGGGCGATCATTCCCGGTCGCGTCGTCGCCGTCTCCGTGGACCCCGGGGACGACGTCGAGGCCGGCCAGCAGATCCTCGTGGTGGAGGCGATGAAGATGCAGAACGAGCTGTGCGCCCCGCGCGAGGGGAGCGTGCAGCGCGTAGGGGTGGCCGTGGGCGATACGATCGAGATCGGCGACCTTCTCGTCGTCATCCGCTGACTAGCCGGGAGCTCTGCATGGCCGACGAATCGCAGCCCGCTACCTCGCCCGACCCGGGCCGTGAGCGCTGGCGCGCCGGCGCCCGGGCGAAGGCGATCGCGGCGGCCCCGGAACGGCGCGCCGCGTTCCGGACGTCTTCGGACATCGAGATCGCCGACCTCTACGCGCCGGCCGACCTGGCGGGCCTCGACGAGGAGCGCGATCTGGGCCGGCCGGGGGAGTACCCGTTCACCCGGGGCGTCCAGCCGACGATGTACCGGGGCCGCTTCTGGACGATGCGCCAGTACGCGGGCTTCGCGACGGCCGCCGAGACGAACGAGCGCTTCCGCTACCTCCTCGCGAAGGGCCAGACCGGGCTCTCGGTCGCTTTCGACCTGCCGACTCAGATGGGCTACGACAGCGACGCGCCCGAGGCGGAGGGCGAGGTGGGCCGGGTCGGCGTCCCGGTCTGCTCGCTGGCCGACATGGAGGTCCTCTTCGACCGGATCCCGCTCGGCGACGTGAGCACGTCCATGACCATCAACGCCACGGCGGCGGTCCTCCTGGCCCTCTACGTGGCAGCGGCGGAGAAGCAGGGCGTGCCCCGGGCAGGAGTCTCCGGGACCACCCAGAACGACATCCTGAAGGAGTACATCGCCCGCGGCACCTACATCTACCCGCCGCGGCCGTCGATGCGCCTCGTGACCGACATCTTCGAGTTCTGCTCCCGGGAGCTGCCCCGCTGGAACACGATCAGCATCAGCGGCTACCACATGCGCGAGGCCGGGGCGACCGCGGCCCAGGAGCTGGCCTTCACGATGGCCGACGCCATCGCGTACGTGGAGGCGGCCGTCTCCCGCGGGCTGGACGTCGACGCCTTCGCCGGCCGGCTCTCGTTCTTCTTCGCCGCCTGGAGCGAGCTCTTCGAGGAGGTCGCCAAGTTCCGGGCGGCTCGGCGGCTGTGGGCCAGGATCATGAAGGAGCGCTTCGGGGCCGCCGATCCTCGCTCCATGATGTGCCGCTTCCACGTCCAGACCGCCGGCAGCTCGCTGACGGCCCAGTCGATCGACAACAACGTCGTCCGGACGACGGTGCAGGCGCTGGCGGCCGTCCTCGGCGGAGCCCAGAGCCTCCACACGAACAGCCGGGACGAGGCGCTGGCCCTGCCGACGGCCGAGGCTGCCCGCCTCGCCCTCCGGACGCAGCAGATCCTGGCCCACGAGTCCGGGGTGACCGAGACGCCCGACCCGCTCGCCGGCAGCTACTACGTGGAGACCCTGACGAACGAGCTGGAGGCCCGTGCCCGTGGCCTCCTCGACGAGATCGACGCCCTGGGCGGCACGCTGGCCGCGATCGAGGGCGGGTTCCAGCAACGCCAGATCCAGGAGTCGGCCTACCGGGTCCAGCGGGCGATCGAGAGCGGGGACCAGGTCGTGGTGGGGAGCAACGCCTTCCGCGACGAGGAGCACCGGACGCCGACGACGCTGCGCATCGACCCCGAGGGCGAGCGCCGCCAGGTCGAGGCCGTCCGCCGGGTGCGGGCGGAGCGCGACGGGGCCACCTGGGCGGCTGCGCTGCGCCGGGTCGACGAGGCGGCCCGGGGGGACGCCAACGTCATGCCGGCCCTCATTGAGGCGGTCAGGGCCTACGCGACCGTGGGGGAGGTCTCGAACGTCCTCCGCGCCGCCTGGGGCGAGCACCGGGAGCTGGTGACCGTGTGACGGTCCCATCGGAGGTGACGAGATGACGCCTGCCGCCGTGCCGGCCCACATCCGCAGCGTGGGGCGCGTTCACCACGTCGCCGTCGTCGTGCGGGCGATGGATGCCGCGCTCGCCTTCTACCGGGACAGCCTGGGCCTCGCGCCGGGCCCGGTCGTGCCCATCCCCGCGGACCGCGTCAACATCGCCTTCCTGCCGGTCGGGGAGGTGAAGATCGAGCTCGTCGAGCCGACGGATGACACGACCGGCGTGGCCCGCTTCCTCGCCGGCCGTGGCGAGGGCTTCCACCACGTCTGCTTCGAAGTCCCCGACATCTCGGCCGCGCTCACGCGCCTCGGCATCGACGGCGTGGAGCTGATCGACACGGCGCCGCGCCCGGGCGCCGAGGGCCCCGTCGCGTTCCTCCACCCGAAGAGCTGCCATGGGGTCCTCGTCGAGCTCATCGAGGCACCCGGCGGCCCCGCGTGGTCGTCGCTCTACCCGCACGGGTTCCGGGCCCCGGGGGAGTAGCCGCCCGGGAGCAGGCCGCCAGCCGGGCCGCAGGCCGCCGCCGGGACCGCCGCGTGATCTCGTTCGTCCGGCTTGCCTGGGAAGCACGTAGCGGCGGTCGGGGTTCCGCGCGGCGCCCGTGCCCTGGCGGCTGCCAGCGAACGGGTACCCCGTCGGGCCCGGTTCGACGGGCGGAGTCCCTCGAACACGCCCGGTTGTGCCTGGGGCGCACGCGTCGGCGGGCCAAAGGCAGGCAGAAGGCAGGCGGAGGGCAGGCGGAAGACGCGCGGAGGGCAGGCGTCGGCGGGCCGAACGCAGGCGGCGGGCAGCCAGGCCCGCTCAGCCGCCGTTACGTGCCTCGGGCGCAAACGGGCGCGGGCGGCACCGCGGCGGGTACGGCGACCGGCCGCCACTCATCCCCGGTGGCCGGCCTCCCGGAGCAGGGCCGGGATCTCCGTCGGCGACGAGGCGACCCGGAACCCGGCGGCCTCGAGCGCGGCGACCTTCTCGGCCGCCGTCCCGCGGCCGCCGGAGATGATGGCCCCGGCGTGGCCCATGCGCCTCCCCTCGGGCGCGGTCCGCCCCGCGATGAAGGCGGCCATCGGGACGCCGCGCAGGTGCTCGGCCGCCCACGCGGCGGCCTCTTCCTCGGCGCTCCCGCCGATCTCGCCGATGAGGACGATCGCGTCGGTCTCCGGGTCGGCCGCGAAGAGCTGGAGGACGTCGAGGAATGTCGTCCCGATGATCGGGTCGCCGCCGATGCCCACGCACGTGCTCTGCCCGATTCCGGCGTCGCTCATCGCCTGGACGGCCTCGTAGGTGAGGGTGCCGGAGCGCGACACGACGCCGACGCCTCCCTCGCGATGGATCGAGCCGGGGATGATCCCGACCTTCGCCCGGCCCGGCGAGGTGGCGCCCGGGCAGTTGGGCCCGATCAGGCGCGCCCCCGCGGCCCGGACGACCTCGACCACGGGCAGCATGTCGAGGGCCGGGATCCCCTCGGTGATGCAAAAGATCGTCGAGACGCCGGCCCCCACCGCCTCGAGGATCGAATCCGGGGCTCCGCCCGCGGGCACGAAGATGCACGAGGTGTTGGCGCCCGTCTCGCGGACGGCCTCCTCGATGGTGTTGAAGACGGGGACCCGGTTGTCGAGCGCGTGGAGGCCACCCTTGCCCGGCGTCATGCCGGCCACGA
>CAZVPS010000217.1:0-3961 GCA_964629105.1 uncultured Anaerolineaceae bacterium | reverse complement strand
CTCGCCGCGCGCCGCAACAAGAAGCTCATCGGGATGTCCGAGTTCCAGGAGGCCCTCGAGCGGATCGTGGCCGGGCCGGAGCGCAAGAGCAGGGTCATCTCGGACGCCGAGAAGCTGGTGATCGCGTATCACGAAGGCGGCCACGCGGTCGTCCAGCGGATCCTCCCCAAGTGCGATCCGGTCAGCAAGGTCACGATCATCAGTCGCGGCATGGCCCTCGGCTACACGATGGCCCTCCCACAGGAGGACCGCTACCTCCAGAGCAAGACGGAGTTCGAGGACAAGATCGCCGGCATGCTCGGCGGCAATGCCGCGGAGCGGCTCGTCTTCGGCGACCCCACGACCGGCTCCTCGAACGACATCGAGAAGGCGACGCACCTCGCCCGGCGCATGGTCACCGAGTTCGGCATGAGCGACCGCCTGGGCCCCCGGTCCTTCGGCAAGCGCGACGAGCTCGTCTTCCTCGGCCGCGATTTCGGGGAGCAGCGCAACTACTCGGACGACGTCGCGAAGCAGATCGACGAGGAGGTCCGCAGCCTCATCGAGACGGCCTACGCGCGCGCCTCCGAGGTCCTGACGCAATACCGGGCCAAGCTCGACCTGCTCGCCGAGACCCTCGTCGAGAAGGAGACGCTCGACTCCGAGGAGTTCGAGGCGCTCTTCGCGGACATCCCGCCCAAGAAGCCGCTCCACGGCGTCCCGAAGCTGGCCGAGGTGCTGGCCGAGGAGCCGTCCGCGCAGCCGGCCAAGCCGTCCGCACAGCCCGCCTGACGGCGACCCACCGCAGGCGACCCCGAGGGGGCGGGCCACAGCCCGCCCCCTCGGCGCGTCCGGCGACGGATAATCGCGTGCATCCCCGATGACGCGTCGAACCCACCGGAGGCCTTCCGTGACCACGCCGAACCACGATCTCGAGTCCTACCTCGCCGCGACGGCCGAGCGTCGCCTGGGGCGCTACCTCGACTTCCTCCGGATCCCCAGCGTCGGCGGCATGCCGGAGCACGCGGCGGACACGCGCCGCGCCGCCGAGGTGCTGGCCGCCGAGCTGCGCGAGGGCGGGATGGAGCACGTGGAGGTGGCCGAGACGGGGGGCCACCCGGTGGTCTACGCGGACTGGCTTCACGCGGGCCCCGCGGTCCCGACGGTGCTTGTCTACGCCCACTACGACGTCCAGCCGGGCGACCCGCTCGAGCTCTGGGAGACCGCCCCCTTCGAGCCGGTGGTCCGGGACGGCCGGATCCTGGGCCGGGGCGCGGCCGACGACAAGGCCCACGTCCAGATGCTGGCGCGCGTCGCGGAGGCGCTCCTCGTCGTGCGCGGCGGGTTCCCGGTCAACGTGAAGTACGTCTTCGAGGGCGAGGAGGAGAGCTCGTCCGTCCACCTCGACGCGTGGCTGGAGGCCAACCGCGAACGCCTGGCCGCCGATCTCGCGATGATCTGCGACACCGGCTTCTTCGAGGGGAACCTGCCGGCCATCTGCGTCGGGCTCCGTGGAATCGTCTACGTCCAGGTCGACGTCGAGGGCCCGACGGTGGACCTCCACTCCGGGTCGTTCGGGGGCGCGGTCGTCAACCCGGCTACGGCGCTCGTGGAGATGCTCGCGGCCCTCAAGGGGCCGGACGGACGGATTCGCGTCCCGGGGTTCTACGAGGACGTCGTCCCGCTCACGGACGAAGACCGCGCCGCCTTCGCCGCCCTGCCCTTCGACGAGGCGGCCTGGATGGCCGAGATCGGCGTCGACGCGCTGGCCGGTGAGACCGGCTACACGACGCTGGAGCGCAAGAGCGCCCGCCCCACCCTCGACGTGAACGGGATCTGGGGCGGCTTCACGGGGGACGGCCCCAAGACGATCATCCCCGCCCACGCGCATGCCAAGGTGAGCTGCCGCCTCGTGGCGGACCAGGACCCGGCGCGCATCTTCGCCCTGCTCCGTGACCACCTCCGGGCGATCGCGCCGCCGGGCATCCGGGTCACGGTCCGCGACCTCGGCAAGGGAAGCGGCACGCTGACGCCGATCGACCATCCGGCGACCCGCGCGGCCGCGCGGGCCATCGAGGCGACCTTCGGCGTCGCGCCGCTCTACTTCCGCGAGGGCGGATCGATCCCGGTAGCCGCCAGCTTCGAGCGGATCCTGCGCCAGCCGGTCGTCCTCCTGGGCTTCATGAACCCCGACGCACGCGCCCACGCGCCGAACGAGAACATGGTCCTGGCGAACTTCGAGACCGGCCTGCGAGCGCTGGTGCGCATGTTCGACGAGCTGGCGAGCTACCCGGCGTCCTGATCACGGCCGATGGGGGCGGCGGATGGTACTCAGGTAGGGTGTCCGGGACGGGGGCGGGTGCTACGATGCCCGCACGGGGGTCTGCCCCGCCTTCCGCCACGCCAGGGGAGCGAGTGCACGCGTGAGCACCGAGATCGAGCAGCCCGCCGCTCGCGGGCCGAAGCCGCAGTGGCGCCTGGACGCCGCCACCGGGAGCCTGGTGCCCCGGTCCGCCCTCGACGTCCTCGTGGACCTGAACGACCGGATCACGTCCGGCAACCTGTCCGACTACCAGCCCATCCCGCTGGGTTTCACGCCGCTCGACAAGACGATGGGCATGGGCCTCCGCCCCGGCGAGCTCTTCCTGATCGGCGGCGCCCAGGGGACCGGCAAGACGACGATGGCCCTCCAGATGGCGCGCAACGTCGCCTCCGGCGGCCAGGCGAGCGTCCTCTTCGTCTGCTTCGAGCACGAGGAGCACTACCTCCTCAACCGGCTCATCGCGATGGAGTCGGCGCTGGCCCACCTTCCCCACAAGACGGGCGCCATCAAGATCCAGGACGTGCGCCGCGAGATCCTCGGGTCGTGGGTCGCCGAGGGGCAGGGCGGGACCGGGCCGCAGCTCGCCTCGAACCCGCGCCTCCGGCCGAGCCTCGACCGGATCGGGCGCTACGGCCAGAACCTCTTCCTCATGCGCGGGACGCAGAGCGCCAGCACCGTCGACAACATCCGGACCCTGGTCCAGCAGCACAAGGACCTCTCCGGCGGCCGCCAGCTCGTCGTGATCGTCGACTACCTCCAGAAGGTGCCGCTGCACCCAGAGCCGGCCACCGAGTCCGAGAAGGTGACGATCGTCGTCAACGGCCTCAAGGACATCGCCCTCTCCGAGCAGGTCGGCATGATCGCGATCGTGGCGGCGGACAAGGAGGGCCTGAAGGCCACCCGGCTGCGCAACCACCACCTGCGCGGCTCTTCGGCGATCAACTACGAGGCCGACATCATCGTCATCCTCAACGAGAAGTACCACATCGTCGCCAAGGTCAACATCGAGTTCAATCCCTACCAGGCGCAGCGCTTCCGCGACTGGATCGTCCTCTCGGTGGAGAAGAACCGGGGCGGCCAGGACAACGTCGACCTGGAGTACGAGAAGCACTTCGAGTTCTCCTGCTTCGACCCGAACGGGCGGACGGTCCAGGAGAAGCTGATCGAGGAGCGGCTGTACAACGAGTGAGCGCCGGCGGCGCGCGGGCGCCGAGGCCCGGCGGGCGGGGGTCGTGGCGACGGCGCGGAACCGCCAGGTTCAGTATTCGTCTGCGCCGGATTCCCCGGGGCGAGGCCGGGCGCCGCCTCTGAGGCGGTGATCCCTGACGTCGAGGGTAGTGACAGCCGTGTCCGGAGGACCCGGCGGGCCGGCCGGCCATTCTCACCAGGGGCCGCGCCGCCGACGCCGAATCGTCGAGCACGGCCGGTGACTGTCTGCCCCGACCGACGGTCCCGCTGGGCCGGGATGCCGGCCCGATCGGGCGCGAAGTAATGGATCACCGCCCATGAGGCGGCGGACGGCGGGGCGGGCAGCGGACGGCGGGGCGGGCAGCGGGGCGGGCAGCGGACGGCGGTGTTCCCGGCGCGCGTGGCGTATCGTGCGCGCATGTTGCGTCCTGAAAGCTGGACCAGGCCAGCGGGTGGAAGTCCCGCCCGGGT
>CAZVPS010000216.1:0-3965 GCA_964629105.1 uncultured Anaerolineaceae bacterium | reverse complement strand
TAGTCGCTCCATTCATGGATCTTGCCTATTGACCGCCCGATGGGCCGCGGACAGGCCGCGGACCGGTCGCTCCATGTCGCGGACAGGTCGCGGACCGGCCGCTCCACTCGGCTTGTCTTCGTCGGCAGTCGCTCCATTCCTGGGCGGCGTCTCAAGGGGCAGAAGGACCCGGCCGGGGGGAGCCGGTGCAGCCCCGTCCTGCCCTTCGGCGAAGGCTTGGTCGTCATCCATGAGTGGGGCGACTCTCCCCGCGCCGAGTCGCCCGCCAGACGGGAGCAGCCGACGGCGCCCGGCACGGCGTCCGGCACGGGGAGCATCATCGCGCCCATGACCCGCTCCGGCCCAGCCCGCGCCGCCCTCCTGCGCGGGATCACCCGCAACGTCGTCGTCCTCGGCCTGGTCAGCCTCCTGACCGACGTCTCGTCCGAGCTGCTCATCTACGTCGTGCCGCTCTTCCTGGCCAACGTCCTCGCGGCGACACCGACGGTCATCGGGGTCGTCGAGGGGATCGCCGAGAGCGTCGCCGCCTTCGTGAAGCTCGGCTCCGGCGCGCTGTCGGACCGGCTCGGCCGCCGGACGGTGCTCGTCGGGACCGGGTACGGCGCATCGGTGGTGGCCAAGGCCCTCTACATCGTGGCCACGGCCTGGCCGCTGGTCCTCGTCGCCCGGGTGGGCGACCGGATCGGCAAGGGGATCCGGACGGCACCGCGGGACGCGCTCATCGCCGACTCCACGGCGCCCGAGGCGCGCGGCCGCGCCTTTGGCCTGCACCGGGCGATGGACACGACCGGGGCGGTGATCGGCGTGGCGCTTGCTGCGCTCATCGTGGGGATCGCGCAGGGCGACGCATCCGCGCTCGACGGCGAGACGTTCCGCCTGCTGGCCCTCGCCGCGCTGGTCCCTGGCGTCCTCGCGCTTCTGGTGCTCATCGCCGGCGTCCGCGACGCGCCGCGATCGTCGGCTCCACCCGGGCCGGTGCCGGCGGCCCCGGCTGCTGACGGCCTGCCCCGCGCCCGGCCGGCCGGCGAGGTTCGCGGCCTGCGGAGGCTCCCGGCGCCGTTCTGGGTCTTCGTGGCCGCGTCGGGCCTGTTCACCCTGGGCAACTCGTCCGACGCCTTTATCGCCCTCCGCTCCCAGGCACTCGGTGTCTCCGTGCGCGACCTGCTCGTCGTCGTCATCGCCTTCAACGTGGTCGACGCGGTGGTCGCCTGGCCGGTGGGGGCGCTCTCCGACCGGATCGGCCGACGCCGGCTGATCGCCGTCGCCTGGGGCCTGTACGCCGTGACGTACGCCGGGTTCGCGCTGGCCGGCGGGAGCGTCGCCGTCCTGCCGTTGTGGCTCCTCTACGGCGCCTACTACGGCGTCAACGAGGCGGTGGGGCGTGCGCTGGTCGCCGACCTGGCGCGCCCGGAGCTGCGGGCGACGGCGTACGGGATCGTGAACGCGGTGACGGGGCTGGCGATCCTGCCGGCCTCGATCGTCGCCGGGCTCCTCTGGGATGGTGTCGGCCAGACCGCGCCCTTCTGGTTCGGCGCCGCGTGCGCGACGGGCGGGCTCGCGCTGCTTGCGTTCGTGCGACCGGTCCGCCGCTGACGTCGAGGGGACGGCTCGCCCGGGGGCTCGGTCTCGTGAGCCTGGCGCGGGCTGACTATCCCCGGAGCGGACGAAGGCCGGCGCAGGTCAGCGGCTCCTTGCCGTTGAGGAGCGCGGTGAACCGGTCGAACGCCCCGGGCCCGGCCGCAAGAGCAAGTCGTACGCGTACTTGGTCAGAGCCCAGAGTCCGCCCTCGAGGATCCAGGTCTCGACGAAAGAGAGCTGGGCGGTCGTGGGAGCGCCCCACCCTGGGTGGGCGATCGTGACGACGATCGTCTGCGGGCTGCCCGTCTGCCGCGCGACATCGACATGGCCAAGGCGTCTGAACGCGCCTTCGACCTTCGCGATCCGCTGCTCGAGATGTTGCTGGCGCAGTCGGGTCACGCGTGCGCTGAGGCGGAACGATGCTCCGCGGAGATGTCTCGCCAGATCTGGTCGCTCTCCGCAGTCGACAGGTCGCGGCGTATCGCTGCGTCGGTCTCGCCCAGCAGTTCCATGAGCGAGCTGAGCGGGATCCGGTAGACACGCTCCGACAGTTGGTAGGCGAACAGCCTTTCCATGTGGATCCAGTCGCGAACCGTGGAGACGTGGATCTGCAACAGGGCCGAGATCTCGGCAGGCGTGTAGAACGCCTTCTTCTCGAAGTCCGTCCGGCTCATGACCTGCTCCGTCGTCATGCAGCCATCATAGCGGATAGCGCGGATAGAGCAAGGAGTCGCGGGCTGAAGGCGGAACGACCCACCCCCGATGCCCAATGACAGCGCGCGCCCGGGGTTTCGGGACGGAGGACACTGGCGGGCGTCCACGCGCGACGGACACGATCCCCGCATGGCTGCGACCGTGACCCCTCCCGCCGATCCCGTGACCCCCGCCAGCGCGTCCCCCGAGCTCGCTGCCCTGCCCGCGCCGCCCGCCCTGGGAGGCGTCGCCCGGGCGCTCTCCAACGCCAGCCGCACGATCTTCCGCTACGGCAACCGTTACGGGATGGTCCCGTTCCACCGGGCCGGCCTCGCGGCCTGGCTCGGAAACCCCGTGACGGGCTGGCAGTGCCTGCTGACCACGACCGGCCGCCGGTCGGGCCTGCCGCGCCACACCCCCCTCGGCTACCTCATCGCCGACGGCGCCGCCTGGGTGATGGCCGGCTACGGCCCCTCCACGCTCTGGTACCGCAACCTCCTCGACGACCCGCGGGTGACGTTGCTGCTCCCGGCCCGCCCGCCGATCGCCGGGCAGGCGCACGAGGCACGCGATCCCAGCGTCCGTGCCCGGATCATCCCGGCCCTGGCGCGCTCGATGGCGCTGCCGGGGACGATGATCGGCTGCTTCCCGCCGACGAGCACCGACGAGCGGATCCTCGAGCTCCTCACGTGGATCCCCCTCGTCCGGATCGCGCCGGCGGACGGCTCGGCCCTGGCGGCCGGTCCCGACGACCCGGGCGGCCACGGCTGGGTCTGGCGCCAAGGCCTGGTCGGCGCGACGATCGTGGGCATCCGCGCGCTCTGGAAGGGGCGCCGGAGCTGATCACGCCGGTTCGTCCACACGCACGGTTCGCTTCCACGAACCGTCAGGTGGGCAGGATCCCCAGCAGCCGGAGGCCTTCGATCGCCAGGCGCGCCGCGAAGAGGAGCAGCAGTCCGCCGAGGACCACCATCACGGCGCGGTAGGCCCCGCCGCGGAGCCGGCCGCCCGAGCGCCCGGCGATCACCGCGAGGAGCATCTTCGCCCCCACCAGGCAGGCGTAGAAGCCGGCCAGGAACGCCGCGGCGGCGAGGGGTCCCTGGCGCCAGGCCCGGATCAGCGTGGGCGCCCCGACGGTGATCCAGAACAGGTACGGGTGGGGGCTCAGCGCGTTCACGAGCGCGCCGCGCGCCCACGAGCGAGGCGCCTCGTCGGACCGGCCGACCTCGATCCCGCGGGTCCGGATGGACTCGACGCCCAAGAACCCGACGAACGCGGCCCCGGCGAGCGAGATGGCGCCGAGCAGCGCGTCCGCGGTGGTCGCCGCCGCGACGACGAGCGCGGTCGCACCCACCACGATCGGCACGTCGGTGAGGAGGGGCGCAGCCGCGACCTTCAGCCCCTCCCGCGTGCCATGGCGGATCGACTGGGCAAGGATCAGGGCGAGCAGGGGGCCCGGCGCGAACCCGGCCGCGAGGCCGAGGACCATCCCGGTCGCGAGGAGCTCCGGCACGGCCGATCTGCGCTTGCGCCGGTGTCAGCCGTCGACGAGGTCGACGAGCGCCCCCGTCCGCACGAGCCGCGTGGCGGCGGCGATGTCGGCGCCCATCTCGCGGTCGGCGTCGAGCGGCGCGATCGCCGCCCGGATCCGCCGGTGCGCTTCGGCCACGCCGATCCCCGGCGCCGACGCGGCC
>CAZVPS010000215.1:0-3990 GCA_964629105.1 uncultured Anaerolineaceae bacterium | reverse complement strand
TTCTCGTCTCGGGGACGGTCCGGGACCTCGTCGCCGGCTCGGGCCTCGTCTTCGCTGACCGGGGCACCAGGTCGCTGAAGGGCGTGCCCGACGAATGGCGCCTCTTCGCCCTTCAGACGTAGGGCAATCTCCAACCGACTGGCGTGAGGCTTGGACCGCCGGCGACCGACCGAGCGGGCGGCTGCGGCCAGCGACCCCAGGAGCAGACTGGAGCGTCCCATGGAGAAGGTGTTCGAGATCTACATCAAGACGACCCCGGAGCGCCTCTGGCAGGCGATCACCGACCCCGAGATCCGGAGCAAGTACAACTTCGGCGCCGGGCAGACCTCGGACTGGACGCCCGGCTCGCGCTACGAGATGGGCGCCCCGAACGCGCCCGCTGCCCTCGGCGAGGGCGTGAACCTCGAGGTCGACCCGCCGCGCCGGCTGGTTCAGAGCATGGTCGCGCTGTGGGGCGACGACGTGAAGGCCGAAGGCACCTCGCGGGTCACCTGGGAGATCGAGCCCATTGCCGACTCCTGCCGCCTGACCGTCACCCACGACCAGCTTCGCGAGGGCGCCAACGAGCAGCTCTACGGCGGCTGGCCGATGATCCTCTCCGGCGTGAAGACGTGGCTCGAGACGGGCGAGCTGCTCACCACGCCGGGATCGCTGCGATACGGCTGAGCTGAACCCCGGCGCCGGATCTTGCTCACAGCGGCAACCAGCGGCCTGCTCCCACTTCCTGCGCCTTCGCATGGACGAGGGGCGCAACCGCCATATCCTCGAGGGCGAGCCCGAGATTGACGGCCATCGTCCGCTCTTCCGCTGACTGTCGACCCGGCACACGCCCCGCGGCCAGGTCGGCCAGCTCCGCGTACACCGCGGGAGCGCTCTGGAAGTACCCCATGTCGCGGAAGTGCTGGAATTGCGCCAGGTCGTCGGTCGTGAACTTGGCGCACTCGTGAAGAGCGGCACCGTCGAAGTACGAATCGAAATCCACGGCCGACACAAAGGTGCCAGGCTCCAGCCAGCCTGCCTTGATCGTTGCGTGGGGCACCCGCAGGATCGGGCCCGCCGTCACGACGACATCGGCGCCGCGCACGGCCTCGCGGGGTTCGGGCACGGCCCGAGCCTGGATCCCGTGGCGCTGTTCGATCTCCTCGGCAAATGCCTGGGCCCGCTTCAGGTCGACGTCGTAGGCGACGACACGCCTGATCCCGGGCAGGACAATCGTGAGCGCCTCGACGTGGCTTCGTCCCTGGACGCCGCAGCCCAGCACGCCAAGCACCGCGGAATCCGGGCGCGCAAGGTAGAGAGCCGACACTGCCGATGCCGCCGCCGTGCGTTTCGCGGTGATCCACGTGCAGTCCATCACGGCGGTTGGCAGCCCCGTGTCGGGGTCGTTCAGGATGATGAGTCCGTTGATGTAGGGCAGTCCGCGCGCCTCGTTGCCCGGGTAGCCGCTCACCCACTTGACGCCGACCGACCGGAGCGCCGGGATGTAGGCGGGCATGGCGTGGATGAAGTTGTCCGCCTCGGGGGCACCCGGGTGGACCCCTGGCTTGGGGGGCATCTCCACGCGGCCCGCGCCCTTCTCCCGGAACGCGGCATGGACCGCCTCGATGATCGCGGCCATCGGCACGTCGAGTGCCGCCACGTCGGCCTGCGAGAGGTAGAGCAGCCTGCCTTCCACAACCCTCGTCCTATGCGGCGATGGCGTCGAGATCGGCGAGATCCGCGAGGTGGGTGCTCACCTTCACGACTTCGCCCATGGCGTGAACGGAGCGCCAATCGGCCGGGATCGACTCCATCACAGGCGCGAGCATAACTGTCGTCGTCGGACACCAATTGGCCCGGTCGCGGCGGCTCAAGCTGGCCGGCCGTGACCGCGGGCCGCTCGATCGCCTGGCGCACACGGGCAGAACCGTTGGACAATGGACCGCAAGGGAGGCACAGGGCATGGTACCGAGTGGCTTGCTCACCGTTCACCGGGTGGCCCAGGCTTCCTCGACGGCGATCGTCCTTCTCATCCTGGCCAACCTGACCCCCCTGGCCGGCGTGCTGTTCCTGGGCTGGGACCTGTTCACCCTGCTCGTCCTCTACTGGCTCGAGAACGGAGTGATCGGGGCTTATGCCATCGGCCGAGCCATGACGGCCGCCGGCGTGGCCCCGCCCGGAAAGCAGGCGATGGACCTGTGGGAGGTGGACGGGGCCGGCCGACAGATCGGCACGGTCGCCGGCCTTTCACCCGATGGACGAGTCCCGGTCCGCTGGGTCCGGCAGGTCCGCATCTTCGCCCTCCACTTCGGCGGCTTCTGGATGATCCATGGGTTCGTCCTGTTCCAGCTGGCCCCGTTGCTACGCTGGGCCGGCGGGACCAGCGGTCGCCTCGATCTCATCGCCCTGGCCATCGCGGGCACCCTGCTGGTCATCAGCCACGGTGCCTCCTTCCGTCTCGACTGGCTCGGAGCCGGCGAGTACCGCACCTCGACCCCGGCGGCTGAACTCACCGCCCCCTACGTGCGCATCGTCGTCCTGCACCTCGCCATCATCTTCGGCGGCTTCGCCGTCGTGGTCCTGTGGTCCCAGATCTGGATCCTCGCGGTGCTGGTGGCCCTCAAGACGGCCGTGGACCTGGCGGCGCACCTTGGTGAGCGAGGGCGGGCGGCGGCGCGCGCCTTGACGTCCGGGTCCGGGATTGAGAGCTCCGCGTGATACCTGAACCGGGTGACTCGGTGAGGCCGATGCGGACGAGATTGAGATGGCCCTGGCTCGTGGCAGGGCTGATCGGCTTGCTGGTCGGCGTCGGGCTCGGGGCGCAGTTCGCCTGGCTCGACAGCGGCCCATCGGGCGAGCTGCCGCCGACACTGGGGACCATCGTCCTCGCGATCGTCCTGGTGGCCGAGCTCTGCAGCTTCGCGCTGATCCTCGGGATTCCACGCCGCACGCGCCCTGTGGGCCAGGCCCTCTTCCTGGCCGCCGCGATGTTCGTTGCCGGCTGGCCCCTGGGGGCCAACGTCGGACCGCACTACCAGTTCGCCCGTCCAACCGTCGGCCGGGTCAACGTGATCCTGGCCGCACCGGTGGACGGAAGCCTGTCGGCCGAGGCGGTCTGCGGGACCGCGGACAACAGCGACCGCATCCAATCGGTGGAGACGGCCAGCCTGGGCCGCATCGGCATCGATACCTTCGGCTTGCGCCTGTTCATCATGCAGAGCTCCGCCAGCATCACGCTGTTTGTCAACGACCACGCCCCGATCTGGAGCAAGCCCGTCGATCTGACGGACAGCGGACCCGAGTACGAGAACGGCCGGGGTACCTTCACCGACCTTGTCGCGAATCCCTTCAGCATCGACGTCGCCGCCGAAGGCGGCACGTCCGAGGTCGTGACGATGTCGGGAAGCGTGACCTGGAGCTGCCAGCCTCCGCCCCCCGGGCCGGCACAAACCGCCGTCGCACCCGAGAGCCTGGTCGGCAACCTGCAGGGATGGTTCGTCCTCCACGGGCTGGTGGAGATGCCGCACCCGTGCGAGGGTCCCGGTGGGTGCCTGCCCTACGGGTTCGCCTTCGGCGCCTGCTCCAAGGGGCAGGCCGAAGCGATGGACGGCATCGTGCCGTGGGTCGGCGGCCGGCGAGCGAGGCTCCACCTGGTGCCCGGGCCACGGGCCGCCACCCTGACGGTCGAGGTGGACGACGGCTCGCCACCCCAGACGGCCACGGCTCCGCCAACGTTCGGTGAGCAACCCTCGGGCCAGACGCTGGCCGCTGACTTCGATCTGCCGGCGGGCCGACTCTCGCTCTGGGTCGAGTGGTTCTGTGGCGGGAGCGGGTAGCAAGCGCTTCGATCGCCAGCCCGGGCCGGGAGTGCGGGCTGAGGGTCAGGATTCGGGTGCTGAGCTCACGGCGCCGACGTGGGCGACGGGCTCGTTCCCGGTGACGGCGAGGGCGTCGCCGCCGGCTTCGGGAAGAGCGTCCGCGCCAGGATCCGCACGACGTCGTCACCGACGA
>CAZVPS010000214.1:0-3999 GCA_964629105.1 uncultured Anaerolineaceae bacterium | reverse complement strand
GGCCTCGTCGGCGGGTGACGCGGACACCCCCGCGGCGAAGCTCCCGCCGACGACCCCGCCGAACGCCGGCGCCGGGCGGGGCGTCAGCGCGGCGGCCAGGCGTCGGCCGGCGGCGAGGAGCGTGACGTGGGCGACGTGGGTCGCGAAGGCCGCGACGAGAAGGAGCCCGGCGGCGACGTAGAGGTAGTGGGACACGGTGGCCATGGGAACGGTCCCCCAAGGACGACGGTGCGGTGACCCGTCAGGCGATCGCGGCGCCGCCGGGTGGCGGGCCGGCCGGGCGGGCCACGGTCATGCCCTGCCTCACGGCCAGGACGAGGCCGCAGCTCCCGCAGGTCGGGACCTGGGCCTGGCGTTCCACCCGGCACATCGGGCAGATGACCGCGAGATCCTCGCCGTCGTCCGAACGGCCCGTCCCGGAGGGGTAGACGAGACCCGTCCGGAGCGAGAATGGGAGGCCGATCGGCGCGATCGGGGCACCGTGCTCGTCGCGCTCCAGGGGTCGCGGGCCCTCCTCCCAGCGGACCCGCGGGCGCGGCCTGGTGATCCCGAAGAGGGTCCAGATCCCGCCGCTGATCGCGAGATGAAGGAGGACGAGGGGGACCAGCGCCAGCGGGACCAGGAGGACGAGCGCCTCCCAGTCGGGGCTGACGACCTGTGCCGCGAGGTCGAGGAAACCCGTCCACGCCTGCTGGAGCGTCGTCCAGATGTCGCCGGTCATGGCCGGCATTCTAGCGGCGGTCGGAGCGAGGGGGCACGGACGGGCGCGCCGGCGGCCCGTCCGGCGGGGCGGGACGGTAGGGGGCCCGGAAGAAGGCGACCACCGGGCCGTCCGGCCGGGAGTAGGCGGGAACGGCGTCACCGTCCGGGTCGGCCAGGTCCAGCGTGAGCGTGACGTCGTCGCCGCCGGGCCAGTTGGGGTCGTAGACGCGAAGCGTCAGGAGGTCCCCGTCGAGGTCGTAGCCCCAGGCCAGGACCTGGTGGTGGCGCGTCAGCGCCAGCGGATTCGCCGACACGGCGCGCACGAGACCAAGCGGCGCGGGCCGTCCAGCGTCGAGATCCCGCCGGCTCCGCGGCCACTCCCGCGCCACCATGACGTGGGTCCGGCTGTGGACGTCGAGGCCGGCCCGCCCGAGCGCGCGCGCCCACCCGGTCTCGCGGGGCGGTCGGAGCGGGCTCATGAGCGAGTAGAAACGGAGGGGGAGGCGGCCCCCGGCGAAGCTGTCGACCTGGCGACGGAGGATCCGGGCGTGCAGCTCGGAGGAGGCGGGCGGGGCGACGGGGTCGGGAGGGGCCGGCCGCCCGGCCCGGTGCTGGTCGGCCGCGACGAAGGTCATGCCGCCGCACAGGCCGTTCGCGGCGTCGCCGATCTCGACGCGGACCCATCGGCCCAGGCGGAGCCGCCAGAACGGCGCGCGTGGGAAGGCGTTGGCGAACCGGAGGCCGGAGGCGGACGGCGTGAAGCCGGGGACCCGGACGCGCGTCACGCCCACGGCCGAAGCGGGGCCAGGAACGCGATGACCAGCCCGGCGAGCTCGGCAGGACGCTCCATCGCGACCATGTGGACCACGTGGGTGAGGAGCACGGCGCGCGCGTTCGGCGCGTTGGCCTCGAGACGCTGCGCCGTCTCGGCCACATCGGAGACGTCCAGCGCCCCGGCCACCGCGAGGATCGGGCAGCGCAGGTCGGCCAGTCGATCGGCCGCCGGCGGGTCGAGAACGATCGGCCGCCCGAAGACGTGCCCGGGTTCGGACAGGAGCAGACCCGTCTCGCGGACCTGCTCCGCGATCCAGGCCGGCGCCCGGCCGCCCGCCCGGCCCGGGTCGTCGACCCACAGCCGCGTGTGGAAGGGGATGATCGCCTCCGGGTCCTTCGGCTCCGCCTCCTCGAGCCGCTCCATCTCCTCGAACAGGGCGATCTCCTGAGGGGTCGGGTGCCCCTCGAAGCCACCGAGACCGGCCCCGACCCAGACGACGGCGACGACGCGGTCCGGGAACTCGATGGCCGTGTCGAAGGCGATCTGGCCGCCTCGGCTGTCGCCGACGAGGTGGGGGACGAGGGCGTCCCAGGCGCGCAGGTCCACGATGCCGGCGTGGAGCAGGACGACGGGCGGGCCGTCCCCCTCGTCGACGACGAGAAGCCGGCCGCCCGGACGGGACGTCGCAGCGGGCCGGGCGCCACCTCGCGCCGCACGCCACCTCGCGCCGCACCACGGCGCGGTCCGCCGGGTCAGGTCGGGACGTTTGCCCCCGGCTGCCGCTCTTCGATGGCCCAATGGATGCCCCAGCGATTCAGGGCGGCCATGTACGGGTCGGGGTCGAGCTGCTCCGGAACGTAGACGCCCGCTCCGCCCCACTCGCCGCGGGCCAGCAGCTCGAGGCCGAGGACCGGGTTGAAGCCGGTCTGGTACCCGACCGCCTGGAGCCCGAATTCCGCCCAGGACTCCTCGCCGACCGTCTTCTGGTAGAGGTAGACCTCGCGCGGCGCGCCGTCCTTCCGGCCGATGACCCATGTCCCGACGATCGCCCGACCCTTCATTCGTTCCCCGACCTTCGCCGGGTCGGGGGTGACGGCCATGACGAGGTCGCGCGGGGCGACCAGGACGCCCTTCACCGAGACCGGCTTCGTCGAGTCGAGGCCGACGGCATGGAGGACCTTGAGGACGTTGATGAAGTCGGCCCCGAGGGCGTACTTGAAGGTGGCCTTCTTCACGCCGGGGATGCCGTGCGGCACGAGGACGACCTCCTCGTGCTCCACGTTGACGCACTCGACCGGGCCGATCCCCTCGGGGAAGACGAAGGCCTCGGGGGCCGAGAACGGTTCCGTCGTGTAGTGGCCGCCGCGCGCGGTGTCCCAGATGAGCGGCGGGTTCAGGCACTCCTCGATCGTCGTCCAGATGCTGAAGACCGGGGCGAAGGCATGGCCCTCGATGTAGAGATCGCCGCCGTCGCGGACGTGGACCTCGTCGATCTCGTCGAAGAGGTGCTTCCGGGCATACGCGGCGAAGAGGTCCGTCAGCCCGGGGTCCATCCCGAGTCCCAGGACCGCCATGCGGCCGGCGGCCCTCCACTCCTCGTGCCTGGGGAGCTGGTAGTCCCCGAGCTTGACGCCGGGCTTCGCGTACGGCTCGGAGGGATGCGGCTCGGAGAGGCTGACCGCCATGTCGAGGTAATCGACGCCGGCGGCGAACGCGCCGTCGAAGATCGATGGGACGAAGCGGGGGTCGGCGGCGTTGACGACGATGTCGACGCCGTGTTCGCGGGCCAGCTGGGTCACGAGCTCGGGCTTGCCCGCATCGACGAACGCAACCGGGAAGCGGCCGGTCGCAGGGGCGTCCGCGGCACCTCCGCCGAGGCGAGCCTGGATCAGGCGGGCCCGCTCCACGTCATAGTCGGCTAGGACCATCCGGTCCAGCCACGGCGCCCGGGCCCCGAGCCGGGCGATCGCCTCCCCGACGGTCCCCACGCCGACGAGGAGCACCTTGAGCTGCTTCACGGGAGACCTCCGCGACGTGACGCATGGCGACGAGTGTGCGCACCAAGCGTGCCACGCGGAGGCGGCGCCGGCACGGCCGTTTCGGCGCGCTCGGCCTTCAGGGGCGAGGGTGACCGCGCTTCGGGTTGCCCGTCTTCTTCGTGGCGCCCCGTCCGGGCTTCCAGCGCGGCGCGTCGCCGTCCGCGTCGGCCCCGGCTCCGCCGGACCCGGCCCCCGTGCGCCCGACGAGCGGCGCCTTCGGCCGGCCCGCCGCGGGGGCCCCCTGGGCCCCGCCTCAAGGGGCCCTTTCCTTATCCCGAAGGCCTGCCTGAGCTGATCGCGACGCCGGACCAGCTGCTGCTTTATTATCGCAAAAACAAGCACAACGAGCTCTTCAGATATCAGCAAGGCACCTTTGTCGCGACCGAAGCCAGCCTGCCCGAGTCGGAAGACAAGCTCTGGTATGGCTCGCTGCCCGGCAATAAAGGTCTGGCCTTTGTCAACCGGCGCGCTTATCCTTTTGGG
>CAZVPS010000213.1:0-4007 GCA_964629105.1 uncultured Anaerolineaceae bacterium | reverse complement strand
TCTTCGTCACCGCGATGCTGACGATCATCGGCTTCTCGGTCCACGACACGATCGTCGTGTACGACCGGATCCGCGAGAACCGCTCCCGCCACGCCGGCGAGCTTTTCTCGAACATCGTCAACCATTCGATCCTGCAGACGCTGGCCCGCTCCATCAACACGAGCCTCACCGTCGTCTTCACCCTGACGGCGCTCTTCCTCTTCGGCGGCGACTCGATCCGGCCGTTCGTCCTGGCCCTCCTCATCGGGATCACCTCGGGCACGTACTCCTCGATCTTCAACGCCGCGCCGCTGCTCACGGTCTGGGAGGAGTGGGAGGCGCGCCGCAAGGAGCGGAACGCGCCCGGCCGCCCGGTGCGTCGCCCCTCGGCGTGACCGTGGCCGCGAGGCCTGCCGGCGCCGCGGCACCCGCGAAGTCGCAGGTGAGTGGCCCGTGCGATGCTTTCCCGGTGCTGACCCCCCGCTACCGGTGGCGCTACCCGGATCGCACCCCGCTCGACGCCGCGTTCCTCGCGGCCGTGGAGGCGCACGGCGGCTCGTCGCTCGTGGCCACCGTCCTCGCCCGCCGCGGGGTCGTGGCCGGCGATGTCGACGCCTACTTCGGGCCGCCCGCCCTGGGGCTGCACGATGCCGCCCTGCTGCCGGACGCGGCCCTGGTGGTGGCGCGCGTGGCGCGGGCCCGTGATCGCGGTGAGCGGGTCCTCGTCGTGGGCGACTTCGACGCCGACGGCCTGACCGGTCTCGCGATCCTCGTGACGGCTCTCCGTCGGCTGGGGCTGGACGTCGCCACCCACGTGCCCAGCCGGGTGGACGAAGGCCACGGGCTCTCCCTGCAGGCCGTGGCCGCGGCGCGCGACGCCGGCCGCAGCCTCCTGTTCACGGTCGACACCGGGTCGTCCAGCGTCGCCGAGGTGGCGGCCGCCGGGCGCGACGGGATCGACGTGATCGTGACCGATCACCACCGCGTCCCCGAGGTGCCCCCCGCGGCCTTCGCCCTCGTCAACCCGCACCGCCCGGATGCCACCTACCCGGATCGCCGCCTGGCCGGCAGCGGTGTCGCCCTCAAGGTCGCGGCGCTCCTCCTCGAGCAGCTCGCGGGGATCCCCGCTGCGGCCACCGTGGCCGACCTGGCCGACCTGGCGGCCATCGGGACCGTGGCCGACGTCGCGCCCATCCTCGGCGAGAACCGGTCGATCGCGCGGATCGGCCTGGAGCGGCTGCGGACCGCGCCGCGACCCGGCATCGCGGCCCTGCTCGCCTCGGCCGGGGTGGAACCGGGGTCGGTCACCCTGGAGACGATCGCCTTCGTCATCGCCCCGCGCCTGAACGCCGCCGGCAGGATGGGGGACGCCGCCGCCGCCGCGGCCCTCCTCCTCGCCGAGACCGCCGAGGACGCCGCTGCCGCCGCGGCCGCCCTCGAGAGCGCCAACACCGCGCGGCGCGACGTCACCCGGTCGGCCATCGCCGAGGCGCGCGCGATCCTCGCCGGCGAGGACGCCGACCTCCCCGCGACGCTCGTCCGGGGGCCCTGGCCGGTCGGCATCGTGGGCCTCGTCGCCGCGCGCCTTGCCGAGGAGCGCGGCCGCCCGGCCGTCGTGGCGGCCGAGCTGGACGGCGTGCTGCGGGCCTCCTGCCGGGCGCCAGACGGCTACGACCTGGCCGGCACGCTGACCGCCTGCGCGGACCTGCTGGTCCGCCACGGCGGCCATCGCGGCGCCGCGGGCCTCGAGGTGAGGGCCGACCGATGGGACGACTTCCGGGCGCGGTTCCTCGAGCTGGTGGGTGCCGGCGGGCCGATCGACCCCCGGCCGGAGCTGGTCCTCGACCTGGCCCTCCCGGCGCGCGCCGCCGACTACCGGCTGCTCCAGCACCTGGCCGCCCTCGCTCCGACGGGGCCGGGGAACCCGGAGCCGCTGGTCGCCGTCCACGGCCTCACCGTGACCCGCGTCCGGGCCGCCGCGGGCGGCCACACCCAGCTGACCCTGCGCCGCGACGTCGATGTCGTGGACGCCATCGCCTTCGAGCGCGGCGACCTCGCCGAGACCGTCCGCGAGGGCGACAGGATCGACATCGCCGGCCGTCTCGGCAGCCGCCGGTTCGGCGGGTTCGAATCGCTCCAGCTCGTGGTCCTCGACGTGGCGCCCGCCCGCGACCTGCGGGCGCCCGCAGGGGCCGGCTGATGGCGCGGCGTGCCCCGTCCGGGCGCGAGGGACGATCCGTCCGGCGGACGACCGGGGACCCGTACGGGCTGGCGGCGGCGCGCCCCTTCCTGGCCCCGATCCTCTCGGTCGGCGGGCTGGCCATCGTCGGGCTCCTGACCCTCGGTCTCCTGACCGGCAACCTCCCGTTCCTCCCGGCGCCCAACGCGAACCCCGGCGGCGCGGACAGCCCCGGCTCCGGCGGGCGGGTGACGCCGGGACGGACTCCGTCACCGAGCGCGCCGCCGGTCGTCAACCCCGAGGTCAGCATCGACGGCAGGCTGGTCTACGCGAAGGCCGGCAACCTCTGGATCCAGGAGGGGACGGAGTCCCGCCGCCTCACGGGCACCGGCCGCGACTCGCAGCCGGCGTGGTCCGCCGACGGGGCCTGGGTCTACTTCATCGAGACCCGCCAGACGACCGGGCGCTTCGCCGTGGCCGGGACCGAGCGGCGTTACGACCTCTGGTACCCGCTCCTGACGCGGATCCGGCCCGACGGCACGGATCGCGAGGCGCTCCTCTCGGGCCTCTACAAGAGCGGGCCGTCGGACCGCTACACGTGGTTCTTCTTCATGCGCGATCCGGCGGTCAGCCCCGACGGGAAGCGGCTGGCGCTCGTGTCCGACGGCACCGACCCGACTGGCTCGAACGTGGTCGTGCAGACGTTCGACGTCGCCCGCCGGAAGCTGGCGAAGGTCGGCCTGCCGGAGCAGGCGCCGCTGGGCCACCAGAACCCGACGTGGAGCCCGGACGGGACGTACATCCTCTACGTCAAGAACGGACGCCAGGCGGACCGCGGCCTGCCGACACTCTGGCGCTACGAGGTGGCGACCAAGAAGAACGTGGCCCTGACCGGCCCCGGCTACACCCACCCCTCGTACTCCGCCGACGGGCGCCGGATCGTGGCCACGAAGACGACCAGCCTGGGGACCGACATCGTGGTGCTCGACGCCCGCAACGGCAATGAGCTCCTGCGGGTGACCTCGGACGGCCAGTCGTGGGGCGGCGCGTGGTCCCCGGACGGCACCCAGATCGCCTTCCTGCGCCTGGCCGGGGTCACCGTCGACCTGAACGTGGCGACCCTGCAGAGCGCGACCGGGGGCGGCCTGGCGGTAAAGGAGACGAAGCCGCTCACCGAGTTCAGCGGGCTCGACGCCCAGAGCCGACCCGCGTGGTGGGGGCCCCGACCCACCCCCGCGCCCACGGCGGCTCCGTCGGCCGCGCCGTCGGGATCCCCGACCGCGGCTCCGTGACGGAGCCGTACCTCGCGCGCCTGGCGCGCCGCTCGGGCGCGGCCCGGACGGTCCTCTGCGTCGGCATCGACCCGACCCCCGAGATGCTGCCCGAGGGCTGGCCGGCGGGCCTCCCCGGGATCGAGCGCCTCGCGCGGCTCATCGTGGAGGCGGCGGCGCCCCACGCGGCGGCCGTGAAGCCCAACCTCGCCTTCTTCGAGGCGTACGGGAGCGCCGGCATCTCGGCGCTCGAGCGGGTCCTCGCGGCGACCCCGCCCGGCGTCCTGGTGGTGATCGACGCGAAGCGGGCCGACGTGGAGACGACCTCCGCCCGCCAGGCCGTCGCCCTCTTCGACGCGCTGGGAGCGGACGCCGTCACGGTCAACCCGTACCTCGGGCTGGACGCCCTCGCGGCGTTCCTGGAGCGCGTCGATCGCTTCGCCTACGTCCTCTGCCGGACCTCCAACCCCGGCGCGGGCGAGCTGCAGGACCTTGTCGTCGCGGCCGACGGGTCGCTCGGGGCGCCGGCGGAGGCGCTCCATCGCCGCGTGGCGCGCCGCGTCGCCGCGGCCGGCATG
>CAZVPS010000212.1:0-4026 GCA_964629105.1 uncultured Anaerolineaceae bacterium | reverse complement strand
CGCGGAGACCTCCGGGAGGGCATCGTCGAGGGCTGCCTGGAGCCGCTCGTTCTCCCGCTTCCGGCGCGCCTTCTCCATGTCCCGGCGGCGCTCCGGGTCGTCCTGGTCGCGCTCGTCCTGGGTCGGGCCGAAATCGACCTGCACCTCGGCCAGCTCGGCCCGGATCTCGTCGACCCGGGCCCGGATCTCCGCGTCGGACTCGCCCTCGAGCTCCGGCTCGAGCGCGTTTGCGGCATCGACGAGGGGCTGGATCCGCTTGACCTCGCGGTCGTTGGAATCGACGAATCGGGAGAAGAAGCCCATGACCATAGTCGAGCCAGTATACGGGCGGTCCCCTCGAGAGCCCCGGTGGCGCCCCTACGTCCAGAAGCCGGAGCCGTACCCCCCGAGCAGGAGGAAGAACGTGAGCACCGCGAGGCCAATCCAGAAGAGGGCCGCGACCGAGGTCCGGGTCGGGTTCATCTCGGGGTTCTTCAGGGCCGGCGGGTTCCAGCGCGGCGATACGAGCCGGTCGCGCCAATCCTTCGGAGTCTCGGGCTGGGGCTCGAGGCCGCCCTGGCCGTCGGGCCGGTGAAGCTGCAGGGTCATCGGTCTCCCGGAATGCTGGCCGGCGTGACGCCCGCTATGGGGCCGCTCCGAGCTGGCGGCTCGGCCGGGCGCCGGGCGTCGACCGGCGCCGCGTGGTCCGACTCCAGGTGGGCACCGGTGCGGGCATCGATCAGGTGCTCCACGCCGTCCTCCCAGAGGATCATCTCCTGGGTGAGCGTCACCTCTGAGGAGAAGAGCGCTCCGACCGACTCGCCGCGATGGATGCGCCGGATCGCCTCGCCGATGAGTGGCGCGACGGAGAGCGTGGTGATCACCGGCAGGCGCTTCTCGGGCGGCAGGGGGATGGAATCCGTGAGGACCACCTCGCGCAGGCCGGCCGCTGCGATCCGGTCGATCGCGGGTTCGGACAGCACGCCGTGCGTCGCGCAGGCGTAGATCTCCTCGACCCCCTCGCCCCGGAGCGCGCGGACCACCTCGGAGAGCGTGCCGCCCGTGTCGATCTCATCGTCGACGACGATCGCCCGCCGGCCGCCGACCTCGCCGATCACGTTCATCACCTCGGCCCGGTCCAGGTTGCCGACGCGCCGCTTCTCGATGATCGCAAGGGGTGCGTCCAGCAGCTCGGCGAACGCCCGCGCCCGCTTCGCATACCCGAGGTCCGTCACGACCACGAGGTCCTCGATCTTCTTCTGGCGGAAGTAGTTGGAGAGAAGGTGGACGGCGGTGAGCTCGTCGACGGGGATGTTGAAGAAGCCCTGGATCTGGCCCTGGTGGAGGTCCATGGAGAGGACGCGGTCCGCGCCGGCGACCGTGATCATGTCGGCGACCAGGCGAGCCGTGATCGGCACGCGCGGCTGGTCCTTCTTGTCCGAGCGGCCGTAGGCGTAGTAGGGGATCACGGCCGTGATCCGTCCCGCGCTGGCGCGCTTGAAGGCGTCGATCATGATCAGGAGCTCCATGATCGACTGGTTGACGGGGCGACAGGTCGGCTGGACGAGAAAGACGTCCTTCTCGCGGACGTTGTCCAGGATCTTGACGAAGATGTTCTCGTTGGCGAACGCGAAGACCTCGGCCTGGCCGATGGGCACGACGAGGTAGCGGCAGATCTTGCGGGCCAGGCCCGGGTTGGCGTTCCCGGTGTAGACGTCGAACGAGTCGGAGTACACGGACGCCTCCTCCGCGCCGAACCCCCTCACGAGACCGAGCCGCTCCCGGAGTCGGGTCCCGCGTCGGGGCCGTCATTGTCGCCCATGCCCTCGCGCTCCGCCAGCCCTTCGCTGAACGCGGCGATCCCCACGACCCGATCGCCCTCGTTGAGGCGCATCGTGATCACGCCGCGGGCGCCCGACGAGTAGCGGTTGATGGTGTTGGTCTGGGTCCTCACCACCTGGCCGCCGGCGCTGATGAGGAGAAGCTCCTCGTCGGCCTCGGTGACCTGCTGGACGGCCGCCACGCGGCCCGTCTTGCGCCCTTCGAGCGGGATCAGCATCACGCCCTGGCCGCCGCGGTGCTTGCGCCGGAACTCGGAGAGCGCCACGCGCTTCCCGTAGCCCGTCTCGGTCAGGACCAGGAGATCGCGCTCCGGCTGGACCACGCTCATCGAGACGACCTCGTCGCCGGCGCGGGCCAGGCGAATCCCGATCACCCCGGCCGCGTCGCGCCCCATGGCGCGGACCTCCGTCTCGGCGAAGCGGGCGAGCTTGCCGAGCGCGGTCGCGATGATCACGTCGTCGCGACCGGCCGCGACGTCCACCCAGGCCAGCTCGTCGCCGTCCGCGAGCGTGATCGCCCGGATCCCCGAGGAGCGGACCTTCTCGAACTGCTCGAGCGGCGTCTTCTTGACCACCCCGCGGCGGGTCGCCATTACCAGGTAGCGGCCGGCCTTGAAGTCGGGGACGACGAGCGTCGCGGTGGGCACCTCGCCTGCCTCGACCTGGACGCCGGGCAGGTTGATGATCGGGATCCCCTTGGCCTGGCGGCTGGCGTCGGGGACCGAGTGGACCTTGGCGGAAAAGACGCGGCCGCGGTTCGTGAAGAAGAGCGCCCAGTCGTGGGTGTTGGCCACGAGGAGGCTGTCGACCGCGTCCTCCTCGCGTGTGACGTGGCCGATGATCCCCTTTCCGCCGCGGCCCTGGCGGCGGTAGGTGGCGACCGGCTGGCGCTTGATGTAGCCGCGCCGGCTGATGGTGACGACGACGTCCTCGTCGGCGATCAGGTCCTCGTCGGTCATCTCGCGGCTGGAGTCGTCGACGACCCGCGTCCGCCGCTCCCCGGCGTACTTCCGCTTCAGCTCCGTCATCTCGTCCTTGATGATGGCCAGGACGCGCGACGGGTTGGCCAGGATGTCCTCGAGCTCGGCGATGAGCTGGATGACGGCGAGGTACTCGTCCTCGATCTTCTTGCGCTCGAGGGCCGCCAGGCGGGCGAGGCGCATGTCGAGGATCGCCTGGGCCTGGATCTCGGAGAGCCCGAACCGCGCCATGAGGTTGTTTCGGGCGGTCTCGACGTCCGCCGACTCGCGGATCGTCCGGATCACCTCGTCGAGGTGGTCGAGGGCGATCTTGAGGCCCTCGAGGACGTGGGCCCGATCCCGCGCCTTGCCGAGGTCGTACTCGGTCCGGCGCCGGACGATCTCGCGGCGGTGGTCGATGTGGTGGGCGATGACCGACTTGAGGGGGAGCGTCTGCGGCTGCCCGTCGACCAGCGCCAGCATGTTGAGGTTGAAGGCCAGCTGCATCGCCGTGTGCTTGAACAGGTTGTTCAGCACCGTGTGCGGGTTGGCGTCGTTCTTGATCTCGACGTAGATCCGCATCCCGTCGCGGTCGGACTCGTCGCGGAGGTCGGCGATCCCCTCGATCCGCTTGTCCTTCACGAGGTCCGCGATCTTCTCGAGGAGCGTCGCCTTGTTCACCTGGTACGGCAGCTCGCTGACGATGATCGCCACTCGGTCGCGCCGGGCCTCCTCGAAGGCGACCTGGGCCCGCATGACCACGCGCCCGTGGCCGTGGGCGTACATCTGGCGGATGGCGTCCACGGTCTCCGTGACGCCCGTGATGGCGTTCTTCTGCTGCTCGTAGCGGAAGATGGACCCGCCGGTCGGGAAGTCGGGGCCCTTCACGAAGGCGCACAGGTCGTCGGAGGTGAGCTCGGGGTCGTCCATGAGGGCGATCTCGGCGTCCACGATCTCGCCGAGGTGGTGCGGCGGGATGTTGGTGGCCATCCCGACCGCGATTCCCGAGGAGCCGTTGATGAGCAGGTTCGGCAGCTTCGCCGGGAGGATCGTCGGCTCACGGTGCTGGCCGTCGTAGTTGTCGGCGAAGTCGACCGTCGCCCGGTCGATGTCGGCGAGCATCTCGGCCGCGATCGCCGTCAGGCGCGCCTCCGTGTAGCGCATCGCCGCGGCCGAGTCGCCGTCCACCGAGCCGAAGTTGCCCTGCCCGTCGATGAGCGGGTAGCGCATCGAGAAATGCTGCGCCA
>CAZVPS010000211.1:0-4034 GCA_964629105.1 uncultured Anaerolineaceae bacterium | reverse complement strand
CGTCCAGATGCCGAGCATCTGGTACATGAATGCCCTCCACTGCCGCGTCGTCTCGACGGCCTGCCCGTACGACGTGGCCGGGGTTTCGTTCCCCTCCGCCCCCGGCGTCATCCTGGGCCACAACGCCCGGATCGCCTGGGGCCTCACGAACACCGGCCCGGACGTCCAGGACCTCTTCGTGGAGAGGCCCGACCCGGCCAACCCCGCCAACTACCTCTACAAGGGCGCGTCGGTGCCCTTCACCACCCGCCAGGAGACGATCGCCGTCGCCGGGGGCGACCCGGTGATCATCACCGTCCGCGAGACCGTGCACGGCCCCGTCCTCAACGACGTCGTGGGCGACCTGGCGGATGCGAAGGCGCTCTACGCGTTCCGCTGGACCGCGCTGGTCGAGGCGGACGGCGTCATGGGCGCCTTCCTGAAGGTGAACGTGGCCACCTCCTTCGCGGAGCTCCGCGACGCCCTCCGCGACTACGTCGCGCCGGCGCAGAACTTCGTCTACGCCGACGTCGACGGCAATATCGGGCTGCAGATACCCGGCCGAATCCCGCTCCGGCCGGAGGGCGACGATGGCCGGCGGCCGGTCGACGGCTCGTCCGGCGACCACGACTGGACCGGCTACGTCCCGTACGCCGAGCTCCCGGCCCTCTACAACCCGCCCGACGGGCTCATCGTCACGGCCAACAACAACCCGGTCGACGCCGACTACGCGTACCACCTCGGGAACGAGTGGGATTCCGGCTGGCGCGCGACCCGGATCCGGCAGCTGCTCGACGCGGCCGCCGCCGACGGTGGCGTGACCCAGGATGACCTCTCCGGGATCCAGAGCGACACCCGCCTCCTGCGGGCCGACGACCTGGTTCCCGCGCTCGTGGCCGCCGACCCGACGACCGGAGACGGCCGCGAGGTTCAGCGCCTGGTCGACGGCTGGAGCGGCACCTGCGACCTCGACAGCCGCGGCTGCTCGGCCTACGAGGTGACCGAGTGGCGGCTCCTGCGGGCCATCTTCGACCCGTGGCTCGGGACGCTCGCGCCGATGTACGTCGGCACCGAGCCGTCGCGCCTGGCGCTCCGGGCGGCCGTGGCGGACGCCGGGTCGCCGTTCTGGGACGACCCCGCCACGCCGGCCGTGGAGACGCGCGAGCTGCGCCTCGCCGCCGCCCTCGACGACGCCGGCGCGGAGCTCCGCGGCGCCCTCGGCGACCCTGCGCGGTGGGCCTGGGAGCGCGTCCACACGACGACCTTCCGGGAGCAGACCCTGGGCAAGAGCGGCATTGGAATCCTCGAGGGCCTCTTCAACGACGGACCCCACGGCATCCCCGGGACCAGCGACGCGGTGAACAACGGCAACACGAACCTGGCGGGGTGGTACCCGGACCCGGACGAGCCCGGTGCCGTGCCCGGCACGCTCTTCGACGCCTTCACGATGACGAACCACCCGTCGTACCGGCTGACGGTCGAGATGACGCCGGGCCGGCTTGACGCGGCGCGGATCGTCATCAGCACGGGCCAGGGCGGCAACCCGGGCGGGCGCCACTACAGCGACCTGGTGGACGACTGGATCAGCGGCCGGACCGTCCCCCTCCCGTTCACCCGCGACGCCGTGGAGGCCCGGGCGTCCACCCGTCTCGTCCTGGAGCCGTGACCCGGGCCGGCGGCGGCGCACCCTGCCCTCCGCCAGCCCTCCGCGCCCGTCCGCCAGCCGTCCGCCAGCCCTCCGCCAGCCGTCCGCCGGCCGTATTCCCTCCTGACTCGCCACGGCGCCGGGCGCGCACGAAACCCCCCGGGACTGGGCGGGTTCGGGCCGATCGCGGCGGGGTTTCGTGCGGGTACGGTGGCTCGGCGAGTCCCTGCAGACTCGCAAGGGGAGCAGCGACCCCAGCGCGCTCATCGCGGGGCGGGCCGCGCCCCACGGCCGCCTCACCGGGGTTCGTTCACAGCCTCCGAGCCGGCACCCGGCCCGCATAATGGCGATCCGATGAACCCAGCGGGCCTTCGCGTCGCCGTCGAGACGTATGCGAACGCGCTCGCGGCCAACTTCCGGACGCGGATCGACGCGCAACCCGAGGACCAGCTCAAGCCTCCCATCCAGACCCTCATCCAGGGGGTCGGTGCGGCCGACGGGCGACACGTCGGCACACGGACGGAGGCCAGGGTCGTCGGGCTCGGCGCGCGGCCGGACATCGGCGTGACCGTCGGGCAGCTCCTCAATGGCCATGTCGAGCTCAAGGCGCCTGGCCGCGGCGCACGTGCGGAGCGCTTCACCGGCGCCGACCGCATCCAGTGGCAGAAGTTCCAGAAGCTCCCGAATCTCATCTATACGGACGGGTCCGAGTGGACCCTGTACCGAACGGGTGAGCCGGTACGACGCACCCGAATCGGGCGCCGCGTCCACGAGACTGGCGCCCGCGGGATCGATCCCGGCTCCATCGAGGATCTCGGCCTCCTCCTCCAGGACTTTCTCGCCTGGAACCCGATCGTCCCCACGACGCCACGCGCCCTTGCCAACGTCCTCGCCCCGCTCTGCCACCTGGTCCGGCAGGATGTCCTGGCGGCGATGGCCCTTCCCGGGTCGCCCCTCGACCTCCTGGCGCAGGAGTGGCGGCGCTACCTGTTCCCGGATGCGGATGATCTCCAGTTCGCCGATGCCTATGCCCAGACGGTCACGTACGCGTTGCTGCTCGCCCGGTTCAGCGGGGCTACGGAGATCGGCACCGAGGCCGCCGTTCGGACCCTCTCGCGCGGACACACGCTGTTGGCACAGGCACTCCGGATCCTGACCGACCACCAGGCCCGGGTGGAGATAGAGACGGGGATCGATCTTCTCGAACGATCGGTCGCCGCGATCGATGTCGCCCGGTTGACCGTCGCCGGCGACGACCCCTGGCTCTACTTCTACGAGGACTTCCTCGCCGCCTACGACCCGCGACTCCGCAAGGATCGCGGGGTCTACTACACGCCTGCCCAGGTCGTCGGCGCCCAGGTCCGCCTGTGTGGCGAGATCCTGGAGAGCCGGCTCGGGAAGCCGCTGGCATTCGCGGACGAGGGCGTGGTCCTGCTGGATCCAGCGGTCGGGACCGGCACCTATCCCCTGGCCGCCATTCAGCATGCCCTCGACCGAGTCGAGGCGAGGTTCGGCGCGGGCGCCCTCGCCGGGCACGCCACTGCGCTTGCCTCCAGTACCCACGCCTTCGAGATTCTCATCGGTCCGTACGCCGTCGCGCACCTGCGGGTGACGCAGCAGATCCTCGCAGCCGGCGGGGCGCTCCCCGATGAGGGCGCACACGTCTACCTGACCGACACCCTCGAGTCTCCGCATGCGGCCGAGCCCGCCCAGATGACACTCCTCCACCAGCCGCTCTCGGAGGAGCACCGCCGGGCCCAGGTGGTCAAGCGCGACACCCGAGTCCTCGTCTGCCTCGGCAATCCGCCCTACGACCGGCAGCAGATCGACCGCGGCGACATGATCACGGAACGCAAGGGCGGCTGGGTCCGCTATGCCGACCACGCGGACGAGCGACCCATTCTCGAGGACTTCCTCGAGCCCGCCCGGGCCGCCGGGGCCGGGGTCCACCTCAAGAACCTCTACAACGACTACGTCTACTTCTGGCGCTGGGCCCTGTGGAAGACCTTCGACACGACGAACGGACCGGGGATCGTGAGCTTCATCACGGCCTCGTCCTACCTCCGGGGCCCCGGCTTCGTCGGCATGCGCGAACGGCTGCGCCGGACGGCGGACGAGATCTGGATCATCGACCTGGAGGGCGACAACCTGGGGCCGCGCAAGACGGAGAACGTCTTCGCGATCCAGACGCCGGTGGCGATCGCTATCGTCGCCCGGTACGGCGGGCCGCGGCCGGACGAGCCGGCACGCGTGCACTACGCGCGGATCGAGGGCTCGCGCGAGGAGAAGCTGGCCGCCCTTGACGGGGTTCTGACGCTCGACTCTCTTGCGTGGCGCGACTGCCCGACCGAATGGCAGCGTCCCTTCCTGCCGCTGACCGCCGGCGACTACTGGTCGTGGCCGCTGCTGA
>CAZVPS010000210.1:0-4074 GCA_964629105.1 uncultured Anaerolineaceae bacterium | reverse complement strand
GGGCGGCATGGGAGATGTCGAAGCACGCCCTGGGAGGGGCGCCTGATGACCAACGAGCTGGAGCTGGCGGTGCGGAGCGAGGCGGCGGTGCGCGGGATGATGCTGGAGGACGTGGAGGTCACCGACCTCGCCAGCGGCGCGGTGGTCGAGCGGTACACCAACGCGCGCGACGAGGAGGGAGAGGTCACGCGCGTTGACTTCGTGGAACTGGGCGCCTTCCTTGGCGTGCTCCGGGTTGAGCTGCGGGGCGCGGGGTCAGGGTTCGCAGCGGCGTAGGGCAGCCCAGCAGGAGGGCCAGGCCGGCGCTGGCCCTCCTACATTCCCTCGCGCCGCTCGACGTGCCAGGGTTCGGCCATGAAGCCTCGCCCCACCGTGAAGCCCCGGGGCAGCCACTACCGCCAGACCGTCAAGGCCTCGGACTGCCCGGCCTGGTCGAGCCCAGCCCCGACCGCACGACGAGCTCCGGCTGGCGCCACTGGCGGACGGCGGCGAGGGGACGCTGGTGGCGATCGAGGCGGCCGGCGGCTGGGAGTGGCAGAGCGCCGCCGCGCACGACCCGCTAGGGCGCGAGACCGAGGCGCGCTGGCTCCAGTCCGCGGACGGGAGCCACGCGGTCGTGGAGCTCGCGGTGGCCTCGGGCCTGTCGCGCCTTGCCGCCGCGGAGCGCGACCCGGTCGCGGCCTCGACCTTCGGCACGGGCGAGGTCCTGCGCGCGGTCCTGGACGCGGGGATCCGCCGGATCGACCTGGGCGTCGGCGGCAGCGCAACCACCGACGGCGGGCTGGGGATCCTGGCCGCGCTCGGGCTGGGCATGACCGTGGAGCCGGCCCTCGTCGTCCACCTCGACGACCTCGACCCGCGCCTCGCCGAGGTGGACCTCCGGATCGCCTCGGACGTGACAAACTCGCTGCTCGGCCCGACGGGCGCGGCCGCCGTCTACGGCCCGCAGAAGGGCGCCAGCGCAGTCGACGTCCGGAACCTGGAAGCCGCCCTGGCCCGCTGGGCGGTGGCGCTGGAGGCTGCCACCGGCCGACGCGAGCGCGACACACCGGGCGCGGGCGCGGCCGGAGGCACGGTCTTCGGACTCGCCTGCCTGCGGGACCGCTTCCGCTCGTTCGCGATCATGCCCGGGGTGGACCTCGTCATGGAGGCCACCGGCTTCGCCGAGAAGCTCGCCGGCGCCGACCTCGTCCTCACCGGGGAGGGCCGGATCGACGGCCAGACCGCCTTCGGCAAGACCGCCCTGGGGGTGGCGCGGCGAGCAGCCGCGGCCGGAGTCCCGTGCGTCGCGGTGGGCGGCGGCGTCGAGCCCGAGGGGATCGAGGCGCTGGCGGCGGTGGGGGCGGTGGCCGTCCCCGTCACGGAGCGGCCGCAGTCCGTGGAGGATGCGATGGCCGCGGGCCCCGCGCCCCTCGAGCGCTGCGGGGAGCGCCTGGCGCGCCTCGTCGGGCTGCTGGGAGGCTCGACCGCCACGCGCGCGTGACGTGACTCGCGGCAGCGGCGGCGGGTCACGCCCGCCGTCCCGCGGTGACCAGCCGTGAGTCCCTGCAGCATCGCCCACGGTGCCGGCACGCTCGAAACCCCGCCCCAGACGGAGGGATTCCACGGTTTCAGCGGGGGTTTCCTAGGGCGACTGCCGCTGGCCGAGTCCCTGCTGACTCAACCGGGGGTACGCGTCGGTTCGGACACCCGCGTCGCGGTGGCGTGGGCGCCCGGCAGCTCCGACCATGCGGCGCGCGCACCGCCACGGGTTGACTAAGTCCCCGGACTAAGTCATCATCGCGCCATGGCTGAGACCATCGTCAACATCCACGAAGCGAAGACACACCTCTCCCGCCTGCTCGCGCGCGTCGAGGCGGGTGAGCGGATCGTGATCGCGCGCGCGGGCCAGCCGATCGCCGAGCTGGTCCCGGCGAAGCCCTCGGGGCGCCGCCGCACGCCGGGCGACGACTTGATCGTGATCCACGACAACTTCGACGACCCCCTGCCGGAGTTCGAGGAGTACATGTGACTGCGAGCGTGCTGCTCGACACCCACAGCTTCCTGTGGTGGACGTCCCAACACGGCACTCGCCTGTCTCCACCGGCCCGGGATGCGATCAGCGCCGAGGACTCAGAGGTCGTCATCAGCGTCGTGACCGCGTGGGAGCTTGCGATCAAGGCGTCTGCCGGGCGGATCGACCTCCCGGAGGCCGTGGATCGCTTCATCCCGCGGCGGATTCGCAGGTACCGGCTCCGCGTCCTTGACGTCACGCTTGAGCATGCCCTGCGCGCTGCCAGCCTCCCGTTCATCCACCGCGATCCGTTCGACCGGATGCTCGTGGCCCAGGCCCAGGTCGAAGGGATCCCGATCGTGACGAATGACCCCGCGATCACCCTGTACGACGTCGAGACGATCTGGTGATGGCGGCGACTCGCGGGCGACAGGCCGGTGAGTCGACCCCGGCCTCGGCCCCGAAGCGCACCCGGAAGCCGGCCGACCCCGCGCGGGCGTGGGCCCGATCCCTCGACCGTCGCCGCCCCGGCCTGGTCCCGTTCGTGCTGGCGGAGCTGGCCGGCCTCTACGGGACCCCCCGCCGCGACACCCGCCTCGACCCGGTCTCGGAGCTCGTCCTGACGATCCTCTCCCAGAACACCGCCGACGTGAACTCCGAGCGGGCATTCGAGGCGCTGCGGGCCGCCTACCCGACCGACGGCCCCGTCACCGTCCACCGGGTGACGGCGCCCGACGGGACCGAGGCGCCGCCCGAAGGCTGGGGCGGCCGTGGGCTCGAGGCCGGCGCCGCGCCCGACTGGGGCGCCGTCGAGCACGCCCCGCTCGACGAGCTGCTGGAGGTGATCCGGCCCGGCGGCCTCGCCGCGCAGAAAGCGCCGCGTATCCAGAACGCGCTGCGCCACGTCCGCGAGGCAACCGGCGACCACGACCTCGGCTTCCTCGCGTCGATGGAGCCGCACGCCGCCCGTGACTGGCTCACGCAGGTTCCGGGGATCGGCAGGAAGACCGCCTCGATCGTGCTGCTCTTCTGCTTCGGGCAGCCGCTCATGCCGGTCGACACGCACGTGGACCGGGTGAGCCGCCGGATCGGCCTCGTGCCGCCAAGGGCCGGGCCCGACGAGCAGCACGAGGTCTACTGGCACCTCCTCGCGCCCGAGGACGTCCACGCCGCCCACGTCCTCCTGATCCAGCACGGCCGCAGGACGTGTGACGCGCGCCGGCCCGCCTGCGACCGCTGCCCGCTCGCCCCCCGCTGCCGGTACCTCGACCCGAAGGCGCCGTAGGCGTACTTGACGCCACCGTGCATACTCAACCGTATGAGGACATCAGTGGGCACCTCGGTAGGTGAGCGTGGCCAGATCACGATCGAGAAGGAGATCCGCGAGAAGCTCGGCGTCAGGCCGAAGGACATCGCGATCCAGCACGTCGAGGAAGGGCGACTCATCGTCACGTTCGTGAAGCAGTACGAGCCGCACATGCGCTCGGTCGCCGGAATCCTTGGACCACCGCCGCGCCTGCCCGACCCGAACAAGAGCTGGGATGAGCTCGTCGAGGAGGCGGCCGCCACCGAGTACCTGGCAGAAGAGCGACGTGCGAGAGGCGAACCGGTCGATGACGACCACTGAGCGAGGCCCTGGCTCGTTCGTCGATGCGAACGTCGTCATCCCCTACCTCTCGGGCCACGATCTTGAGCTGATGTCGCGAGCACGATCGATCATCGAGGTCGATGATCCTCGGGTGATCTCCGTCGGCGTGCTCCTGGAGACCGCCTGGGTGCTGCGTCGCATCTATGGCTACCGAGGGCGCGACATCGCGACAGCCATGCGCGAACTGCTTTCGCGGGCCAACATCGAGATCGCCGAACTCCCGAAGGACACGGTGATGACGATGGTTGAGCGCTGGCGCGTGGGCAGGATCGGCTCGGCCGGTGACGCAATCATCGCCGCCAGCATGGCAACCCATGGGGCAGAGCGGATCTACAGCTTCGACCGTCGATTCCCGCGCGACCTCGGCTGGGAGGTCGTCGCCCCATGATGATCGGCGGCGGGCCGGCGGGGCAGGAGCGGCCGGCCCGGCTCC
>CAZVPS010000209.1:0-4087 GCA_964629105.1 uncultured Anaerolineaceae bacterium | reverse complement strand
ACCAGGTCCTCGAAACGGGAATGGCGAGCCTCGCGACGGCGGCGAAGGGCGGTGAGATCGGCGGCGGGCATCCCACGGCGGCGCTTCGGCATGGCGACGGTATCGTACGGCCCGATGGACGCCCTCACCGGCCCCGGCCTCGCGCCGCTTCCCCCGGGCGACGGGCCGCCCCCGGATCCGGCGGCCGAGCCCGCCGGCTTCGTCGTGGCGACCGACGACGCTGTCCGGATCCACTTCCTCGACTGGGACGGCGGGCTCGCCGCGGCAGCGACGCGACCTCCCGGCAGCCCGCGGGTCCTGCTGCTTCACGGCCTGGCGTCGACCGCCTGGAGCTGGACGCCGGTGGCGCGCCGCCTGTGCCGCGCTACCCGGGTCGTGGCGATGGACCTGCGGGGCCACGGGCTCTCCGACGCCCCGACCGACGGGTATGACCGGGGCACGCTCGCCGCCGACGCCATCGCGGTCGCCGAGGGGGCCGGTCTGCTCCCGCTCGCGGAGGAGGCGCGGCCGGGGCCGTTCGTCGTCGCGGGGATCGGGTACGGCGCCATCGTCGCCGCGTGGACGGCCCGCGCGCTCGGGGACCGCTGCAGCGGCCTCGTCCTGGTCGACGGGGGCTGGGAGGACCTCGCGGCGGCGACCGGAGCGACCCCGGACGAGTGGCTCGGCGCGATCGAGGAGCCGCCGGAGGTGCTCGCATCGATGGCCGCCTGGCTCGCCGACCGCGAGGCCTTCGATCCGGCGAGCTGGGATGCCGACGGGGAGCGGGCGGCGCGAGCCCAGGTGGTCGAGACGGCCGCGGGCCGGGTCAAGCTTGCCGTGCATCCGCACGCCCTGGCCGGCTCGGTGCGGGCGATCTGGTCGTACGACCCGGCGGCGATGCTGTCGACGGTCGGAGCGCCGATCGCGGCGCTCGTCGCCCGCGACGAGGACGGGTCGCGGGACGCCGCGCTGCGCGAGGTGGCGCGGCGACGCCTGGAGGCGGGCCGGTCGCCCATCCTCGCCGCGTCGGCTCCGGGGCGCGGGCACAACCTGGCGCGGCACGAGCCCGGAACCGTTGTGGCGGCCGTGCTCGCGGTCGCCGCCGGGGCTACGATGCGGCAATGACCCGCGAGCCGCTGCCCGAGCACGTCCGCTCCATCGTCGACGAGATCGAGACCGAGATCGGCGAGGTGCCGCGCCCCGATCCCGACGCGCTCGTCTCGGCGGCCGCCATCGAGGGCGGTGCCCGGAGCCGCTCCGGCGAGGCGAATGAACGCGTGGAAGCCGCAGTCCGCGGGATCCTCCGGGAGATCGGGGAGGATCCGGACCGGCAGGGGCTCCTCGGGACGCCCGGCCGCGTCCACCGCATGTACGCTGAGCTGACCGCCGGCTACCACGTCGATCCGGAGCGGCTCATCAACGGCGCCATCTTCGATGTCGACTACTCGGAGATGGTAGTCGTCAAGGAGATCCCCTTCTACAGCCTCTGCGAGCACCACCTCCTGCCGTTCTTCGGCACGGCCGCCGTGGCCTACATCCCCGAAAGGCGCGTGGTCGGCCTCTCCAAGATCCCCCGGATCGTGGAGATGTACGCCCGTCGTCTGCAGGTCCAGGAGCGGCTCACCTCGCAGGTGGCCGACTTCCTGATGGAGCACCTGCGGCCGAAGGGCGTCGGCGTGGTCATGGAGGCGACCCACCTCTGCGCGGTCATGCGCGGCGTCCGCAAGCCCGGCACGGTCATGACGACGAGCCATGTCCTGGGCCTCTTCCGGGCGGACGACAGGACGCGGTCCGAGTTCTTCGCCCACCTCCAACGACCCTCGCCCGGCGCCTGACGGACCGCTCCGACCGGGGCCATGCAAGGAACCGGGCCCGGGGCCACGCCCACCTCGGGGACCGCCCGGCCGGGCGACCAGGTCATCCTGGCCGCGGACGGCGGCACGATGCCGGTCGTCGTCGACGGGATCGCGCAGGTGGCGCGCTATCCCGGGGTCGCCCCCGGTGGGGCCGGAAACGTCTTCCTCGAGGCCATGCTCCGGTTCGGTCCCGGGAGTGGGACGTTCGGGTTCGACCGCGCCGAGTGGGTGGTCGTCGGTCCCGATGGCGCGGCGTTGACGCCGCTCGGCTACCCGGATCCCGGCGAGGTGCCGTCCGGCTGGCCGTCGTTCCTCGGGTCGCCGGACGGCACGAGCAACATCCCGCCCGACTGGCCGTGGATCCCGGCGTTCGTCGTCAAGGCGCCCGCCAGCGGTCGGGTGACCCTCGACTACCGGCCGCCCGGCGGGCACGCGCTCGTCACGTGGGTGCTGCGCGACGAGTGACCCCTTGCCGACCTTCGGCTCGTGACGGGGTCGGGGATCGCGCGTCATCATGGGCGTGGAGGTGCATCGCGATGACGACGCCGTCCCTCGTGGAACGCGTGCGCCACGGCCTCAACGGGTTCCTGCGCCGGCCGCCCGACCCCGACCGCGAGCGTGGCTGGGCGAAACGCGAGTCGCAGGTCGAGCACGAGCGGCACGATTCCGTCGACACGCCGGTGCCGGGTGTGCGCGGTTTCCAGCCCTACGACTTCGGGGCGAGCCAGCGCCACTGAGACGAGACCAACAGGAGGTTTCGAGGTGTTCGGACGGTTGGGCGCCCTGCTCCGTCGCCGCGAGCGGGCTGCCCGCGACCCGGCCGCGGAGCTCGAGCGCGAGCGGAGGCTGGCGGAAGCGGAGCGGGACCGCGATGAGCTCAAGGATTCGGTCCTCGAGACGGAGCAGCGACGGCAGCGCCGCGAGTTCCCGGGCTTCATCCACCTGCCCTGACCGGCGGCTATGATCCGGGTATGAGCGAACGACCGATCAAGGTCCTGATCGCGAAGCCCGGCCTTGACGGCCACGACCGCGGCGCCAAGGTGCTCGCGCGCGGCCTGCGCGACGAGGGCTTCGAGGTCGTCTACACCGGACTGCGCCAGACGCCCGAGATGGTGGTCACAGCCGCCCTCCAGGAGGACGTCGACGTTGTCGGCCTCTCGATCCTGTCCGGCGCCCACATGACCCTGGTCCCGCGGATCTGCCGCCTTCTCCGCGAGAAGGGGCTCGACGACGTCCTGGTGACCGCCGGCGGCATCATCCCCGACGACGACCTGCCGGCCCTGCGGGAGGCCGGCGTCGCGGCGGTCTTCGGGCCGGGCACGACGATCATCGAGGTGGCCGACTTCATCCGGGCGAACGTCCGGCCGCTCGCCTGAGCGCGCCCGTGGTCACGGCGGATGCGGCCGCGCGTGGCCTGGGGCTTGCCGAGGGGGCGCTCGAGGGCGACCGGCGCGCGCTGGCGCAACTGCTCACCGCCGTCGAGAACCGCACGCCGGCCGCGGAATCGGCACTGCGGCGGCTCCACCCCGAGGCCGGGCGGGCGCACCTCGTCGGGATCACCGGCGCGCCGGGCGCCGGCAAGAGCACGCTCGTCGCCGCGCTCATCGGGGAGATCCGGCGGTCCGGAAGGACGGTCGCGGTCATCGCCGTCGACCCATCCTCGCCGATCACCGGCGGGGCGCTGCTCGGGGACCGGGTGCGGATGCAGTCGTACGCGTCCGACGACGGGGTCTTCATCCGGAGCATGGCCTCGCGCGGGCATGCCGGGGGCCTGGCCGCCTCGTCGGTGGCCGCGGCGACCGTGCTCGACGCCGCCGGCTTCGACCTCATCCTGCTGGAGACGGTCGGCACCGGGCAGAGCGAGGTCGAGGTGGCAGCGGCGGCCGACACGACGGTCGTGCTGGAAGCGCCCGAGATGGGCGACGAGGTCCAGGCGATCAAGGCGGGCCTCCTGGAGGTGGCCGACATCGTCGTCGTCAACAAGGGCGACCGGCCGGGCGCCCAGCGAACCGCCGCCGAGCTGCGCGCGATGCTGTCCGCGGTGGCGAGCCCTCGGCTGGCGGGCCCCCGGCTGACGGGCGCGCCCGCGGCCGGCGGCGCGACCGGCGGCGCCGCCGGCGGCGCCAGCGGCCCCCCCGTGCCCGGCCCGGAGCGGCCGCCCCCGAAGCGGCCCGAGGTCCTGGCCCCGCCGCCCAGCACCGGTCGGGGCGGGCCGGAGCCCCCTGCGGCGATCGAGCGCCACCGAGCGTGGG
>CAZVPS010000208.1:1947-4095 GCA_964629105.1 uncultured Anaerolineaceae bacterium | reverse complement strand
GAGGGAGGCGGGTTCGCCGAGGCGGAACCGGGGCGGGGCCGCCCGGCGGAGGTCTCCGTCGGCGGGCGCGGCGGCCCCCAGCGGCATGTCGCCCTCCTCTGGCGCGGCGGTGCTCTCCATGGCCCCGATGGTACAAGCCGGGGAGGTCGAGCCGGACGACGTCGCGGGGTCCGGGTCGGACCGGCAGACGCGGTGGATCGCCGCGCGCATGGCCGAGCGCTTCGCCGCCCCCGGCGGCGCAGACCGTACCCGGCGGCGGCGCGAGCATGCGGCCCCCCACGCGGGCGCCAGCACGCGGCCCCCGACGCGGGCGCCAAGGCGAGGAATCGCACGTGAAGTGAACACCGCGGACCGCGTCGGCCCAGCTCGTCGCACCGCGGCCCTCCGCCGGACCCGCGAGAACCATACGAACCGGGTTCCTCCGGCTCGGCCGTGCACGCGCTCGAGGGCGGCGCGGGCCCGCGGGCCGACACGGGATGTCAACGGGACGCCCATCGGACGAGCCAGCCCGCGGGCGCGCACGGGACGTTGACTTCACGTACGATCTCGCGAATTGGTCGGCGGGCCGTCCCGCTCAGGGGTCCGAGCCGCCGGGAGGCTCGGCTAGACTTCGCGGTAGCCCGGGATGGCGGAACGGCAGACGCACCCGACTCAAAATCGGGCGATCGCAAGATCATGGGAGTTCGAATCTCCCTCCCGGGACCAGCCACGGGCCACCGTCGACCGGCTCCTCTACCCGCCGGGCCACTTGACAACGGCGGCCCAAGCGGTATCTCTTGGATACCGCCGCCGGAGCGCACGATGGACAGGCTGTACTACACGCCCAGGGAAGTTGCCGAGGCGCTCGCGGTGAGCGACGACGCCGTGCTCGACCTGATCGATCGAGGTGAGCTGCCCGCTCTCCGGGTGTCGCCCCGGATCATCCGCATCCCGATCGTCGCCTTCGACCTCTGGCGGGAGGGCGTGCGGGAGGGCGTTCGGCCGAAGCGCCGCCGTGTCGGGATCCGACCGCCCACCCACGAGGTCGTCATCGGTGCCGACGAGGACCTGGCCGAGAGGGTTCATGTGATTCGCCGATGATCGCGGCGAGCACGGACGAGCTTCTCACCTACCTGGCCGACCTCATCGAAACCGCAGAGCGATCCGGCGCGACGGTCCTTCCGCCGGACGACGCGGATGACGTTGCCTGGGAGCAAGACCGGGACGACCTCGTGCTTGACCTCGCGACCCGCCTTCCGGCGCACAGACGGTCTCGCGACGTCGACCTCGTGCTCCAGGAGAGATGGAGCCCGAGCACGCGAGACCCGCGCGACGCGTGGGTTCTCGTCGAGTACTCCTACGAGCTGCACCACCACGAACTCGACTACCGACGGGCGCTTCATCGCCATGACGTCGCGCACTTCGTGCGGACCCATGACGTTGCCACCCACGAACACTGCGAGGCGACGATGGGCCATGTCGTCTGCGGCCGATATTCCGGGGAGCCGGTGAGCGGAGCGATCGACGGATTCCGTCGTCTCTACAACGTCTGGCTCTCGAATACGAAGCCGGATTGCTCGCAACTCCACTGTCTCGAATGATCCAGCGTCGTTGACGGCTCACCGCGGTCCCCGAAGGTCAGGCAAACCCCTCCGGTTCGACGGCTTGCGCGACCAACGTCTCTGGAGACTCAGGTCTCCCCGATGTCCTCGTTCCAGACCTCGGGGTGCTTGGCGATGAACTCGCGCATCAGCTCGACGCACGTGTCCGAGTCGAGGTTGACGACCGCCACGCCGCGCGAGCGCAGGTAAGCCTCGGACCCGACGAAGGTCCGGTTCTCCCCGATGACGACACGGGGGATCCCGTAGAGGAGGATCGCGCCGGTGCACATGTCGCACGGCGAGAGCGTCGTGTACATCGTGGACCGGCGGTAGACAGAGGCCGGCAGGCGTCCGGCGACCTCGAGCGCGTCGGTTTCGCCGTGGCGGATCGCGCTCCCCTCCTGGACCCGCCGGTTGTGCCCGGCCCCGAGGACCCGCCCGTCGGCGACGAGGACCGCCCCGATCGGGACGCCGCCCTCGTCCCGGCCGATCCGCGCCTGCTCGATCGCCACCTCGAGGAAGGCACGGTCGACCGACCCGTGGTCGACGGACGGCTGGTCGACGGACG
>CAZVPS010000208.1:0-1847 GCA_964629105.1 uncultured Anaerolineaceae bacterium | reverse complement strand
CGGAGGGACTGTCTGCATGCGTCGCCGGGTGCTGGTGGGTGTCCTGATCCTCGCGGTGGTCGCGCTGATCGGGTACGGGATCGGCTCGTACGTCCTCTTCGACACCATCTCCGCCGTCGCGGCCCACTGCGGCGACCGGACGAGCGGAGGGTTCCGGTTCCAGGAGAACACGCCGGCCGGGTGGACCCTGGCGAACGCCGACGACGTCGACGCCCTCTGGCCGACGTCCAGTCGCACGGTCGACATCGCTCCGTACGTGATGCCCGACGTCCGGGAGGTCGCGGTCCCCAGCCGGGACCCGGCCATCGGGCCCCTGAGCGCCTGGTGGGTCCCCGGCCGGACGGCGGCTTCGCCCCCCGTGGTCGTCGTCCACGGGGGCGGCTCATGCAAGAAGGACCACGTCGTCCTGCTCCATGCCGGGATGCTCCACCGGGCGGGCTTCGCGGTCCTGCTGATCGACCTGCGGGACATGGGCGACTCCGCCCACCAGGACGGCCGGTTCGCGGCCGGGACCCAGGAGTACCTCGACGTCCTAGGGGCGCGCGACTGGCTCGTCGAGACCAAGGGCGTGCCCGCACCGAAGGTGGGCCTCATGGGGAACTCATTCGGCGCGGCGACGGTCATCATCGCGGCTGGCATGGACGCGACGGTCGCGGCGACCTGGGAGGACTCCGGCATCGGCGACGTCAACGTCTTCATCCGCGAGGAGATTGCGTTCCGCGAGCTCCCCGACGCCGTCAACCTCCTCGTGCCCGGCGGCCTCCTCATCGGGAAGATGGTTGGCTTCGACCCGCTGTCGATCAGCCCGCTCGACATGGCCGCCGCGATCGGCACGCGGCCGTTCGCGATCGTCCACGGGCAACAGGACCAACATGCGCTCGTGCACCACGGGACCGACCTCGCGGCGGTCGTGGCCCGATCTGTGCCCGGCTACCAGCCCTGGCTGGTCCCATGTGCGCATCATGTGGAAGCGGCCTTCTGCGCCACGGCAGTACGAGACCCGCCTCGTCGACTTCTTCACCCGCGCGCTCGGCGCCCCGTGAGGCGCGGGCGGGTCCCCCGCCATCCCGCCGAACCCGATACCCTCGTCGGGTGACCGCCTGGCCCCGCCGCGCCAAGATCGCCTTCGTCGGATCGCACGGGATCCGCAAGACGACGGCCGCCTACGCGTTCGCCCACACGATCCAGCGCGCCGGCCGCTCCGTCGAGTTCGGGCGCGAGGTGGTCCGCGACAACCCGCTCGGGATCAACGAGACCGCGACCGGCGAGGCCCAGCTGTGGGTGCTCGTCAGCCAGATCCGCCAGGAGCTGGAGCTGGCCCCGAAGGCCGAGGTCCTCGTGACCGACCGCGGCGTGGTCGACAACTACGCCTACTACCTGCGTGCGTGCGGGGGCACCGACCGCTTCTCGGCCGAGCCGCTCATCCGTGCGTGGGGAGCGACCTATGACCTCGTGGTCCGCCTGACGCCGGACATCGAGCTGCGCGAGGACGGCATCCGCAGCACGAGCGACGCCTTCCGCGACGAGATCGAGGGGATCCTCGATGACGTCCTCCCGAGCTTCGTCCGCCCCGAGCGGCTCATCACGATCCCCGCCTCGCAGATCACGGACGCGTTCGAGTGGTGGCCGCTGGCCGAGCGACTCGCCGCCGTCATCGGCGCCCCGCTGCTGGCGGAGGGCGTGGAGGGCCGGCGCCGCTCGCACGCCCGCCGCCCCGACGCGCCCCGTCCGCTCCCCTCGCCCGACCAGCTGGGGCTCGACCTGACGGACGGGACGCGCCGGGGCACCTGACCCCGGCCCCGCTGCGGTACGCTCCGGGCGATCCGGCCAGCCCGGGCGCCCACGGA
>CAZVPS010000207.1:0-4110 GCA_964629105.1 uncultured Anaerolineaceae bacterium | reverse complement strand
CCCTCGTCGTGGCCGCCGCAGCGTCCATCTTCGTCTGGGTCCTCGTGATCCGGCCCGAGATCTCGTCGAGCGCCGACGCCGCCTCGGGTCTCGTGGCAGCGGCCTACCCCTTCCTCGACGTCGCCCTGATCGCGGTCGTGGCTCACCTCCTCCTCGGCGGGCGTCGGACGCCGGCCGTGATCTTCCTCGGGCTGAGCTTCGCCGTGTCGCTCGTGGCGGACCTCGTGTACGCCGTGCTCACGTTCGACGGGACCTACCAGGTCGGACATCTCGTCGACGCCGGCTGGCTCGTCGGCTACGTGGCCCTGGGCACTGCCGCACTCCACCCCTCGATGGCGATCTCCGCGGCGAGTCCCTCCACCGGGCAGGCTTCGCACTGGGCGCTGACGCGGCCGCGGCTCGTCCTCCTGGCCGGCGCGGCCGTGACGGGGCCGCTGGTGATCGCTCTCCAGGCGATGCGGGGGGAGCCGCCCGACACGTTCGCCATCGTGATCGGGTTGAGCGTGGTCTACCTGCTCATCCTCGGGCGCGTCGTCCTCGGCCTCACCGCCCTCCAGGGAGCCTTGCAGGAACGCAGCGTCCTGGCCACGGAGCTCGCCGAGCAGGCCTCTCACGATCCGTTGACCGGTCTCGGCAACCGGCGCCTCTTCCTGTCCCACCTCGACGCCGCGCTCGCCCGGCCGACGCCGGGTCGGGCCACCGCGGTGCTCTACCTCGACCTCGACCGGGTCAAGGCGATCAACGACACGGAGGGCCATGCTGCGGGCGACGCTGCCATCGTGGCCGTCGCGGAGCGGCTCCGCGCGGGGCTCCGGTCCGCCGACACCGTGGCTCGCCTCGGCGGCGACGAGTTCGGGATCCTGCTGGCGTCCGCAACGGAGTTCGAGGCGCTCGGGGTCGCCGCCCGCGTCAACGCCCTGCTCGAGGATCCCGTTCCGATCGGGACCCACGCCGTGCGGATCACCGCGAGCGTGGGGGTGGCCCTTGCCGCGCCCGGTGACACCGTCCAGGACGTGCTTCGCAACGCCGACCAGGCGATGTACCGGGCCAAGGTCGCCGGCGGCGGGTCGTATGTCCGGCACTCAGAGGAGATGCAGGCCGAGAGCGCCGAGCGCGTCCAGCTCCAGGCGGACCTCTCGCGGGCCGTCGAGCGAAGCGAGTTCGTCCTTCACTACCAGCCGATCATCGACCTCGAGAGCGGCGCGATCGTGAGCCTCGAGGCCCTCGTCCGCTGGGAGCACGCGACGCGCGGCCTGCTGCTCCCCGGAGCGTTCCTCGGCCTCGCCGAGGAGATCGGCCTCATCGTCCCCCTCGGCCGCTGGGTCTTCAGGGAGGCGGTCCGCCAGGCGAGCGAGTGGCAGCGCCGGGGCCTCATGCGGCGGGCCCTCATGATCGACATCAACGTGGCCGCCCGGCAGCTGGCTGACCCGCGGTTCGCGTACGAGGTGGCGTCCGCGATCGCGGGGACCGGGATGGGGGCCGGGCGGATCGCCGTGGAGCTGACGGAGACCGAGCTCATCCGCGATCCGGAGGCCGTGGGTCGCCGGCTGGCGGTCCTGCGCAAGGGTGGCCTCCGGGTCGTGATCGACGACTTCGGCACCGCCTACGCGTCGATGAGCTACCTCGTCAACTTCCCGGTTGACGGACTCAAGATCGATCGCCAGTTCGTCCGCGAGCTCGAGTACGGCGCCGGGCCCGGCCGGGCCCTCGTTTCCTCGATCGTCGGGCTGGCCCGCCAGCTCGGCATCTGGACCGTCGCCGAAGGCGTCGAGACGGAGACGCAGGCCCGAGCGCTCCGCGAGCTCGGCTGCCCCTACGCCCAGGGCTACCTGTTCGGTCGTCCGCTCCCCGCCGACCGGGTCGCGTCGCTCCTCGCCTCCGATGCGACCGAAATCCCCACGAGAGCTTTCGATTCTGAGCGCCGAGCGCCTGGCTCCGCCTGAACTGCGGGTTCTGGCCTGCGACCGGTCGCCGGGCAGATCCGGGAGGCCGAGAGATCCGACGGACCTCCCGCGACGTTGCACATCGCATGGAGAGGTCTCGACACACGGCTCGGCACCCGCTCGTTGTCGCCGTCGCGGCGATGGTGGTCGCGATGGGCCTGGCGGCGTGCTCTCCGAGCGCCTCGACGTCCGCCCCTTCGGCGCCCGACACGCCAGCCGCCGGTTCGCCCGCCGCGTTGACCACGCCGGCCGCATCCGCGGCGATCGAACCGTCGGCGACCCGACCACCGGCCACCCCGGTCCCGACGAAGAAGCCCGCGCCGGCTCCGACGACCGCTCCCAGCCCCGCCGCGACGCCACGCCCCACAAAGCAGCCCAGTCCGCGGCCCACAGCGGCCCCGCCGGCCACCCCCGCGCCAACGTCGAGCTCGGTCGTCGCCGCGGGGATCGTCGACTTCGCGTTCACCCCGCAGACGATCACCGTGGCCCGCGGCTCGTTCGCGAGCGGGACGCTCGCCGAGAACGCCACCTTCACGCGCGCGTTCCCAGCCGCCGGGACGTTCGCCTACTTCTGCACGATCCACCCCTCGATGACCGGGACGGTCGTCGTCACCCCGTAGCGGTCGGCCGCCCGCTACCGCGTCTCGGCTGATGTCAGGCGGCCCGTGGCGCCCCGGGGACTTGACATCTTCACTCGCCGAGGTATCTTCACAACTGCAGTGAAGAACCATGTTGCAGTGAAGATCGACGATCCGACCGAGCCCTGGGTTCAGGGCGTGCTGGCCGCCCAGCGCGGGCTCGACGTTGTCACGCGACCCGACATGACCGTCCGGATCGGCAACAGCACGCGGCCGTTCGTCGTCGAGGCGAAGCGCAGGGTCGACGCAGGAGCCGCGCACGCCGTGGTCGCGCACGCCCGGGAGATGCCGAAGGGTCGCGGACTCCTCCTGGTCGCCGGGCGCACCACCGTTGGAGCCCGGGAGATCCTGGATGCCCACGGGATTGCCTTCGTCGATGGCGAGGGCAACGCGTCCGTTCGGGTTCCGGGTCTCTTCGTGCGTACCGGCTCCTTCGGCGCCGACGCGGTCATCGTTCGTCCGGCGAAGGCACAGGCAATGGCGCGGCTGGCCGGGAAGGCCGGCCTCATCGCCCAGGCGCTGCTCCTCGAGCGCGAGCGGCCGTGGCAGCTGGTTGACCTTGCGACACACGCCGGTGTCTCGGGCGGGCTCACCCATCGCGTGCTCGTTCGCCTCGAGCTAGCGGGCATTGTCGCCGTGAGCGGTCGGGGCCCGGGCAAGGTTCGTCGCCTGGTCAATGCCCCGGCTCTCCTGGATCTCTGGGCAGAGGAGGACATCGAGCCCCGGGTCCGGCGGACCACGGGGTACCTTCTCGTCGAGCCCGGCGTTCGACTGACCGCGTCTGTCTCCGAGCGGCTGGAACGGGCCGGGATCGAGCACGCGGTCACCGGTGTCGCGGCCGCCGCGCTGCTGGCCCCTGCCTTGACCTCCGTCGCGGTTGCCCAGGTCCGTATCCGCGCAGCCGTCCTCCCGGCCACGGCATTGGGGGCGCTCGACGCGCGCCCCGTGGACGAGGGCGCGAACGTGGTCCTTGTCCAGGGCGCCGACGATGCCGAGCTCCGCTTCCGGCGGAAGGTCGATGGGGTCTGGCTGGCTGCGGATACCCGCATCTACCTCGACGCGCTCCGCGATCCTCGGCGTGGCCGGGAGCAGGCGGACGTCTACCGGGAGACGGTTCTGGGGATCCGCCGATGAGACGAGCGGGCGACTACGACCCGGCCGACACCGAGCTCTGCGAGCGGGCGCTCGTCACGATCATCGGCAACGCGGGCTTCTGGGGCCGGCACCTGTACCTCGTTGGCGGTCTCGTGCCGCGGTACCTCGCTCCTGCGCCCTTCGACGGCGGACCCTCGCACGTGGGATCCGGCGACGCCGACCTCGCCATCGTGCTCGCGGTCACGAACGAGGGCGGACCCGAGTACGAGACGCTCGAGCGGAACCTTCGGGACGCGGGCTTCCGCCAGGCGCCGAACGAAGGCGATCCGGACTTCCGGTGGCGGCGCGACATCGACGGCGTGAGCGTTGCCGTGGAGTCCCTCGGTGCCTCCGACGAGGTCGCCCCGAGCCGCAGCTTCCGGCCACGCCAGGGG
>CAZVPS010000206.1:0-4112 GCA_964629105.1 uncultured Anaerolineaceae bacterium | reverse complement strand
CGGCGGCGGGCGTCGCCAGCCGCCGCGCCGCCGACGCCCTGGTGGCTGCCGGGCGGGTCACCGTGGACGGCCGGCCGGCGCTGCTCGGGGAGAAGGCCGACCCGGCGCTCCAGGTCGTGGCCGTCGACGGGCGTCCGATCGGGGCGACCGCCGCCACGCTGTTCCACGTGGCGCTCCACAAGCCGGCCGGTGTCACGGCGACTGCTGCCGACCGCCACGCGGCGCGCACCGTGCTCGACCTCGTCCCGCCGCGCCTCGTCCCTCCGGGCACCCGTCCCTACCCGGTTGGCCGGCTCGACCTGGACTCCGAGGGCCTGCGGCTGCTCACGAACGACGGCGCCTGGACGGATCGGGTCCTCCACCCGCGCCACGGCGTGGAGCGGGAGTACGCCGTCGCGGTGGTCGTGCCGCTCGGCAGCGAGCAGCGCTCGGCGCTGGCCGCCGGGATCCCGCTGGAGGAGGGGATCGCCCGTCTCGTCTCCCTGCGGCCCGCGACGCGCACGGAGACGGCGCTCCTCGCCGCGCAGGTGGACCCGCCTCCCGGGCGGGACATGGCGTGGTACCGGGTGGTCCTCTCCCACGGCTGGAAGCGGCAGATCCGGAGGATGCTCGCGGCCGTCGGCGCAACCGTGGTGCGCCTCGTGCGCGTCCGCGTCGGCACCTTGCGCCTCGACCTGCCCGCCGGGCAGGCGCGCCTCCTGACGCCCGCCGAGGTGCGCCGCCTGGCGGCGTCGCCTCCGCCGGACCGCCCGCCCCCGACATCGGCACGGCGGCGGTCATCGGAGGGATCGACGGAATGACGAGCCGCGCCCCGGCAGTGCGGGCCGATGCGGCCGATCTCCTCTTCGTCAACGGCGCCGTGCGGACCATGGAGCCGGCGCGACGGGTCGCCAGCGCCCTCGCGGTCCGCGACGGACGGATCGCCGCAGTCGGGCTGGACCACGAGCTTCGAGCGCTGACCGGGCCCGGCACGCGCGTCGTCGACCTCGAGGGCCGCACGCTGCTGCCGGGCTTCCAGGACGCCCACGTGCACCCGCCCCTCGGGGGATGGGCGATCCTGACCTGCGACCTGCACGACCTCCCGTGGGATCGCGAGGCCTATCTCATCGCGATCCGCGCCTACGCCGCGGCGCATCCCGACGAGGAGTGGATCGTCGGCGGTGGCTGGGGGATGCCCGCGTTCCCGGGCGGCACTCCGTCCCGCCTGGACCTGGATGCCGCGGTCCCGGGCCGTCCGGTCTTCCTGGAGAACCGCGACGGTCACGGTGCCTGGGTCAGCTCCCGGGCCCTCGAGATGGCCGGCATCACGGGCGCGACGCCCGACCCTGGCGACGGCCGGATCGAGCGCGAGGCCGACGGGTCGGCGCAGGGGACGCTCCACGAAGGGGCGGCGAACCTCGTCCGGCGGCTCGTCCCGCCCTTCGCGGACGCCCGGTGGGAGGAGGCCATCCTCGCCGCACAGGCGTACCTGCACGGCTTCGGCATCACGGCGATCACCGACGCCTGGGTCGCGGCCGAGCACCTGCCGGCCTACCGTGCGCTGGCGGAACGCGGCGACCTGACCCTTCGGACGACGCTCTCGCTCTGGTGGGACCGCGAGGGCGGCCTCGAGCAGCTGGCCTGGTTCGAGGAGGCTCGGCGCACCGCGACACTGGGGCGCCTGCGGGCCTCCACGGTGAAGCTGATGCTCGACGGCGTCCTGGAGAACTTCACGGGCGCCCTCCTGGAGCCCTACCTGGACGCGACGGGCAGGAAGACCGACAACGCCGGGATCGACTTCATCGACCCGGCCCGGCTCGCCCGCGAGATCGCGCCGGCGATCGACGCGGCCGGCTTCGGGCTCCATTTCCACGCGATCGGCGATCGGGCCGTGCGGTCCGGCCTCGACGCCGTCGCGGCCGTCCGCCGCGCGAATGGCCCGCGCGACCGGCGCCCCCACATCGCCCACCTCCAGGTGGTCCACCCGGCGGACGTCCCGCGCTTCGGCGCCCTGGGCGTCGGCGCCACCATGCAGCCGCTGTGGGCCGCCTTCGAGGCCCAGATGCGCGACCTGACGATCCCGTTCCTCGGCCCCGAGCGGAGCGGCTGGCAGTACCCCTTCCGGAGCCTCGAGCGAGCCGGCGCCCGCCTGGTCGGCGGCAGCGACTGGTCGGTCTCCACGCCGAACGTCCTGCACGAGGTCGAGGTCGCGGTGAACCGCGTGGCCCCCGAGAGCCGGGGGGTGGAGCCGCCGTTCCTGCCGGACGAGCGGCTGGACCTCGCGAGCGCCCTCGGGGCCTTCACGATCGGCGCCGCCTGGGCCAACGGCCTCGAGCACGAGACCGGCACGCTCGAGCGCGGGAAGCTGGCCGACCTGGTCGTCCTCGACCGCGACGTGTTCGACCGCGGCGCAGGCGAGATCGGCGACGCCCGCGTCCTCCTCACCCTCTCCGAGGGGGTCGCCGTCCACGCCGACCCCTCGTTCGGCTGGCAGGGTTGGACGTGATCCGCGATCGCGGCCCCGTCATCGCCCTTGACGGGCCGGGCTCGTCGGGCAAGAGCAGCGTCGGCGCGGCGGTGGCCGCCGCCCTCGGGGCTCGCTTCCTGGACACCGGTCTCCTCTACCGGGCCCTCACGTGGCTGAGCCTGGAGCGGGGACTGGAGCCGGAGGATGCGGGAGCCATCGCCCTGCTCGCCGCGGAGATCGACCTCGGGGCCGACGAGGCGGGACGCCTCGCCCGCGTGGTCGTCGGTGGGCGCGACGTGGCCGACCGGATCCGCACCCCGCGGGTGGACCGCGCCGTGTCGGCGGTCTCGCGCCAGCCACAGGTCCGGGCGGCCCTCCTGGGCCGCCAGCGGGCGATCGCGTCGGCCGGCGCCATCGTCGTCGCCGGGCGCGACATCGGGAGCGTCGTCCTGCCCGACGCCGACGTGAAGATCTGGCTGGACGCGTCCGCGGAGGAGCGGGCCGCGCGGCGTGCGCGCGAGCGCGGGATCGACCCGGCGTCGTCCGCCGGCCTCGCGATCCTGGAGGATCTCCGGCGCCGCGACCTGGCCGATGGATCGCGCGACGTGTCCCCGTCACGCGCGGCGGACGACGCGGTGCACGTCCGCACGGACGGCAACTCCTTCGAGACCACGGTGGCGGCAGTCCTCGCCGTCGTTCGCTCGGCCATGGCAGCGCACGGGGGGCCCCCATGACGAACCCAACCCCGCGAGGACGGCCCTCGGAGCGCGTGGCTCTCGCGTTCACCCTCCCGGCCGACCGGCTCCCGTTCTTCATGCGGGCGAGCCAGCTCGTCGGGCGCACGCTGATCCGGTGCTTCACCCGCGTCTCGGTGGAGGGGCTCGAGAAGGTCCCCACGAGCGGTGCGCTCATCCTGGCCGGCAACCACATCAGCAATGCCGACCCGGCCCTCGTCGCCGGCTGGCTGACGCCCGCCCTGCGGCGGCCGGTCCACTGGATGGCCAAGGCCGAGGCGCTCGAATGGCCGTTGGCCGGCTGGTTCATGCGCCAGAACGGCGCCTTCGGAATCAGGCGCGGCGCCGCCGACACGGAGGCCTTCAAGGTGGCTCGTGCGGTCCTCGACGACGGCCGGGTCCTGGGCACGTTCCCGGAGGGCACCCGGAGCCCAACCGGCGCCCTCCAGCGGGCCAAGGATGGCGCAACGCTCCTCGCCCTGCGCTCCGGGTCCCCGATCCTCCCCATCGGCGTCACCGACACGGACCGGTTCTGGCCGCGCGGCAGGAAGCTCTGGCGGTTCGGAGGCCGGATCTCGATGAAGATCGGCGAGCCGTTCGTGCTGGAGCGCCGGGTCGCGGCGGACGGAACGAAGGAGCCCCTCGAGGACGTCACGACACGCCTGATGATCCAGATCGCGGCGCTCCTCCCGGAGCGCCACCGGGGCGTCTACGGGCCGCTCCTGGCGCCGCCGGCCGCCGGCGCGCCGTCCGAGCCATCCACGGCCGAGCCGGTCGCGAGCGAGTAGGGCCCGGTGCACCCGGGCCGATCCCGGCCCCGTCGGGGTTTCGTCAGGATGCGTGCAATAATCGGGCCATGAGCACGGTCAAGGACGTTCGCATCGCGAAGCGCACCGGCTTCTGCTACGGCGTCCGCGAGGCGGTCGACAAGG
>CAZVPS010000205.1:0-4171 GCA_964629105.1 uncultured Anaerolineaceae bacterium | reverse complement strand
GAAGGCCCTTCATCAGCTCCAGGATCTGGGCCTGGATCGTGACGTCGAGGGCCGTCGTCGGCTCGTCCGCGATCAGGAGCTCTGGGTTGGTCGAGAGAGCCATCGCGATCATCACGCGCTGCCGCATCCCGCCCGACAGCTGGTGCGGGTACTCGCGGGCCCGGCGCTTCGCGTCCGGGATCCCGACCTGGCCCAGCATCTCGATCGCCCGGTCGGTCGCCTCCCGCCGCGGGATCCCCTCGTGGAGGGAGATCGTCTCGCTGATCTGGTCGCCGCAGGTGTAGACCGGGTTGAGCGACGTCATCGGCTCCTGGAAGATCATCGAGATCGCATTGCCGCGGACGTCCCGCATCTCCTCGTCGGAGAAGCCGAGCAGGTCGCGGCCCGCCAGCCGGATCGTCCCCTCCACGATCTTGCCGGGCCGCTCGATGAGCCGCATCACCGACAGGGCGGTGATGCTCTTGCCGCAGCCGGACTCGCCGACCACGCCGAGCGTCTCGCCGTGGCGGATCCCGAAGCTCACACCGTCGACGGCCTTGACGACGCCGTCCTGGGTGTAGAAGTGGGTGCGAAGCCCGTCGACGGCGAGGAGCTCTCCCCCGTCGGTCGTGCGCTGCGTCATCAGCTGGCCTCGACGCGCTGGCGCGGGTCGAGCGCGTCGCGCAGGCCGTCGCCGAGGAAGCTCGCGGCGAGGACGACGAGGACGAGCGTGATGCCGGGGTACCACGCCAGCAGCGGGTCGCGGTAGAAGTAGTCCTGGGCCTTGGTCAGCATGTTGCCCAGGCTCGCCTCCGGCGGCGTGATGCCGAAGCCGAGGTACGAGAGGGCCGCCTCGACGACCACCGAGTCGGCGATCCCGAGCGTGGCGGCCACGACGACCGGGGCCATCGCCGACGGGATCATGTGGCGCATGACGATCCGCCGGTCGCGGGCGCCGAGGGCGCGCGCCGCCTGGACGAAGTCCGCCTCGCGCAGCGACAGGAACTCCGCGCGCACGAGGCGCGCCGCGGTGGTCCAGCCCGTGAGGCCGATGGCGATGATGATGACCCAGGCGTTGCCGGTCCCCCAGAAGGCGACGAGCATGAGGATCAGGAAGAAGGTCGGGATCGAGAGGACGATGTCGACCAGGCGCATGAGCGCGTTGTCCGTCCAGCCGCCGAAGTAGCCCGCCATGGACCCCACGGAGACGCCGATGAAGACGATGACGACGACGGCGGCGAGGCCGATGAAGAGCGAGGTCTGGAGGCCCTTCATGAGCCGAATGAACGTGTTGATCCCGAGGTTGTCGTAGCCGAAAGGCGCGGTCAGGGACGCCGGCTGGTTGATCCGTTCGAGCGAGGTCTGGCGCCAGGCATCACCCGTGAGGAACGGGATCGCGATCGCCGCCGTGATCAGGATCGCCATGAGGAAAAAGGCGATGACGGCCAGGCGGTGGCGCACGAAGCGCTGGCGGACCAGCTGCCAGTAGGTGCGGACGGGCGTCAGGTCGACCTCGTCGACTAGGGGGGCAGCGCCGCCGGGGAGCTGGGTGGTCTGGGCGCGCTCCATCATCGGGCCCCTAGTACTTGATCCGCGGATCGACGACCGCGTAGAGGATGTCGGCCAGCAGGTTGCCCACGATGACCATCGCCCCACCGATCATCGCGAACGCGAGGACCACCGGATAGTCGCGCTCCGTGACCGCCGAGACGCCGAGGAAGCCGAGGCCCGGCCACGAGAAGACGGTCTCCGTGATCGCGGCGCCGGCGAGGAGCGACGGGATGGTGAGACCCAGCAGGGTGACGATCGGGATGAGGGCGTTGCGCAGGGCGTGCTTGAAGATGACGCGCGACCACGCGAGTCCCTTCGCCTTCGCGGTCCGGATGTAGTCCGCGCGGAGGACCTCCAGCATCGACGCCCGCATGTAGCGGCTCCAGCCGGCGACGCCGACGATCGTGATCGTCAGGGCGGGCAAGAAGAGATGCCACAGGAGGTCCAGGATGTCGCCCTCCTTGCCGAACGAGTTCTTGCCGAAGAGGGGGAAGAGGTCCAGCTGCTGGGCGAAGACCTGGCGAAGGATGAGGCCGAGCCAGAAGGTCGGGAGGGCGTAGCCGATGGTCGCGACGACCGCGATCAGCTTGTCGGCCACGCTGTACTGCTTGACGGCGCCCAGGATGCCGACCGGGATGGCGATGACGATCGTGAGCAGGAGCGAGGTGCCCATGAGCTGGAACGTGCTCGGGATCCGCTCGAAGATCTTGTCGCGGACCGGCAGCCCATCCGTGATGGAGAAGCCCCAGGCGGTGTTGTCCCAGGGGAAGGTCCAGAAGGTGGTGAACCACTTGAAGAACTGGACCGGCAGGGGCTGGTCCAGCCCGTAGACGCGCCGCAGGTTCGCGATCACCTCGGGGGAGACCTTGTTGGACCGGAAGCGGTCGAACGGATCGCCGGGAGCCAGGTAGACGATGAAGAAGGCGATGACGCTGATCCCGATGATGATCGGGATCGCCTGGATCAGCCGACGAAGGACATAGCGGGCCATCGTCTCAGCCTCGGGCGCGCGGAGGGTGGGGCCGGCCGGCGGTCCGGTCGGCGATCAGACGGGTCATCCAGTCCTTCCCGGGCAGAGATCGGCCGGCGGCGGCCCTGGGACCGCCGCCGGCCGATGTGGTTCAGCCTGACGCTGGTGGCGCCGAGGTCACCGGGCCGCGACGACCCAGCTGTCGTTGTTCCAGTAGTAGAGCGGGCTGGTGAGGTCGATCCCGCTCGTCGTCGACGAGACGGACTTGGTGACGCCCGCGTTGGCAAGGTCGGACCACAGGAAGTAGTACGGAAGATCGTTGTGCGCGATCTCCTGGAACTTCCAGTAGATGTCCTTGCGCTTCGCCTGGTCGAGCTCCTGGCGGCCATCCTCAAGGAGCTTGTCGGCCTCAGGGTTGTTCCAGCAGACGAAGTTGTTGTCGTCCGGGTTCTCCTTCGTCACGCACTTGGACGAATGGAAGATCGAGTAGTCGTCGGGGTCGATCGAGGTCGCCCAGCCGCCGAGGTACGTGTCGAACGCGTTCGGGTAGCTGAGCAGCGGCAGGAGGACGGTCGCGAAGTCGCCCTCCTTGACCGTGAGCCCGATGCCGCACTTCTTGACCTGGTCGCTCGCCAGCTGGGCGAACGCGATGCGCTGCGGGCGGCCGGCCCGGACGTACATCTCCGAGGCCAGCTTCTTGCCGGCCTTCTCGTAGAGGCCGTCCGCGCCCATCGTCCAGCCGGAGCTCTCGATGAGGGCCTTGGCGCCATCGACGTCGAGCGTGTAGGGCGTGACGTTGGGGTTGTAGGCCCACGAGGCCGGCGGCGTGTTCGCCTGGATCGGCTGGCCGCGACCGTCGGTCGCCGCCGCCACGGTGGCATCGTGGTCGATGCACATCGAGAACGCCTTGCGCAGGTTGAGATCGCCGTACAGCTTGTCCGGCCGGGTGTTGAAGCCGATGTAGTAGTAGCCGAAGTCGGGGTACTCGGCGATCTGGAGGTTCGGGTCGGCCTTGAGCGCCGCGAGGGCGTCGGAGGTGACCTCGGTCTGCCAGTTGATGTCGCCCTTCTGGAGGGCGGCCGACGCCGCTGCGCCGTCCTTGATGATCGGGATGTAGACCTTGGCCGGGCCGACCTTGGTCCCCTCGGGGCCGCCGAAGTAGTCGTCGTGGCGGCCGAGCTCGACGCTCTGGGCCGTCGTGTACTTGACGAGCTTGTAGGGGCCCGTGCCGACCGGGGCGCGCTGGAAGTCGAGGATGCGGAACGAGGCCGCGATCTGGTCGATGTCCGCGGCGGCGAGGGTGGTGTTGAGGTCGGTGAGCTGTCCGAAGAGCGCAGCGCCGTAGGACGAGTTGTCCGTGCTGCCGTCCTCGGCCACGAACTTCGCCCTGTCCTCGAGCTGGATGCCGGCCTTCCCGAGGAGGGCCTCCAGCTCGGCAACGTAGGTGGCGTAGTCGCACTCCGCCGGCGGGGCGTCGGTGCCGCAGGCCTCGGCCGTGGTGGCGGCGTCGATCTTGTCGTAGAGCGCCTTGACCTCGGCCGGATCGACCGCGCCGGTGGACGCCTTCAGGCGGCCGAAGCTGTCGCGGATGGCCTTCTCGGGCACGACGGCGATGCTCAGGCCGGTGACGGCGAAGGGCGCGAACTTCTGCTTGAGCACGAACTTGATCGT
>CAZVPS010000204.1:0-4217 GCA_964629105.1 uncultured Anaerolineaceae bacterium | reverse complement strand
GACCGCCGAGTCGACGAGCGGGGAAGGGGAGCGTGACGACCCAGCCGACCCTGGCACCGGGCGCATTCGCGGCGAAGTGGCGCGGCGTGACGACGACCGAGAAGGCCGCCTCCCAGGAGCACTTCATCGACCTCTGCCGGATGCTCGGCGAGCCGACCCCCCACGAGGCCGATCCGACCGGCGCCCAGTACGCCTTCGAGAAGCGCGTCTCCAAGGCCGCCGGCGGCGACGGCTTCGCCGACGCCTGGAAGCGGGACTTCTTCGCCTGGGAGTACAAGGGCAAGGACAAGGACCTGCGGGCCGCCTACGTCCAGCTGATGGGCTACAAGGACGACCTGGGCAATCCGCCGCTCCTGGTGGTCAGCGACCTCCAGCGGATCGAGATCCACACCAACTTCACCGGCCTGAGCCCGATCGTGAAGGTCGTCACCCTCGACGACCTGGCCGCCGACGACCCTTCGGCCGCGCTCTCCCTGCTCCGGGCCGTCTTCACCGCGCCCGAGGAGCTCCGCCCGCGCGTCCAGCCCGCCCAGATCACCGAGCAGGCGGCGCGCCACTTCGCCGAGATCGCCCAGAGCCTCCGCTCGCGCGGCCACGACCCGGAGCAGGTGGCCCACTTCCTGGACCGGATCCTGTTCTGCCTCTTCGCGGAGGACGCCGGCCTGCTGCCGAAGGGGATCTTCCAGCGGCTCTCGGAGGCCTCCCACGGCCGGTCGAGCATCTTCACGACCGCCCTCGGCGAGCTGTTCGCGAAGATGGCCACGGACGGCGGCCTCTTCGGCACCGAGGAGATCGACTGGTTCAACGGTGGCCTGTTCGACTCGGCCGAGGTCATCCCGCTCGTCGGCTCTGAGATCAGCACGCTCCTGGAGGTCAGCAAGCTCAACTGGGCGCTGATCGAGCCCGCGATCTTCGGCACCCTGTTCGAGCGCGGCCTGGACCCCGGCCAGCGCGCCCAGCTGGGCGCCCACTACACGGACCGCGACGCGATCTGGGGCCTGGTCGAGCCGGTGATCCTGCGCCCGCTCCGCCGCGAGTACGCGGCCATGCAGGCCCGCGTCACCGAGCTGCTCATGGCCGGCCGGAAGGTGACGAAGGCCACGCCGCGCGCCGAGAACCCGGGGGCCGTGTTCGAGGACTTCCTCGAGCGCCTGCGGCGCGTCCGCGTGCTCGACCCCGCCTGCGGCTCCGGCAACTTCCTGATCGTCTCGCTGTGGGCGCTCAAGGACCTCGAGTTCGAGGCCATCCACTGGGGCTCGCTCGTCCTGGAGCGGCCGATGCAGGTCCCCCAGGTCGGCCCCGAGGCGGTTCTGGGCATCGAGATCAACGCCTACGCCGCCGAGCTCGCCCGGGTGACCATCTGGATCGGCGAGATCCAGTGGATGATCCGCCACGGCCTGGGCTACCGCCGCGACCCGATCCTGAGCCCACTCCACCACATCGAGACCCGCGACGCGCTGCTCGACTGGTCGGACCCGACGAACCCCAGCGAGGCGGAGTGGCCGGAGGCGGAGTTCATCGTCGGGAACCCGCCGTTCCTCGGCGGCAAGTGGATGCGGCGCGGACTCGGCGACCAGTACGTCGACGCGCTCTTCGCCGTCTACTCTGATCGAGTCCCGCGCGAAGCGGACTTCGTCACGTACTGGCACGAGAAGGCGCGAGCGGCGATCGAACAGCGTCGAACCATCCGCGCTGGCCTCCTCGGCAACCAGTCGATTCGCTCTGGAGCCAGCCGCCGGGTTCTCGAACGGATCAATGGAACCGGGCGGATCTTCTTCGCCAGATCTGATGAGCCATGGGTCCTCAGAGGAGCGAGCGTCCACATCAGCTTCGTGGGGCAAGACGACGGCAGCGAGACCGCTCTGGAACTCGACGGCGCAGCCGTCGAAGCGATCCACTCGAACCTGACCGCCGGCCTCGATCTGACCATCGTCAGGCGCCTTCCCGAGAACGCGGATCTCGCGTTCATGGGCGATACGAAGGGCGGCCCGTTCGAGATCTCCGGTGATCTGGTACGCGTAATGCTCGCCGCCCCGAATCCGGATGGGCGCCTCAACGGCGCCGTCATCCGCCGATGGGCGAATGGCGAAGACGTCAACGGGCGTGATCGGGGACTCTGGATCATCGACTTCGGCGAGGGGATACCCGAAGCTGAGGCCGCATTGTTCGAAGCGCCATTCGAGTATGTCCTACGCGTTGTTCGGCCCGTGAGGCTCGAGTCACGAACGACAATCGAGCAGTGGTGGCTGCACGAGAGACCACGACCGGAGCTCCGGCGGGCGATCGCCGGACTGGATCGCTACATCGTGACGACGCGCCTATCACCTCATCGCCTCTTCGCATGGCTTCCAGTGGACACACTCCCGGACAGCAGGCTTATCGCCTTCGCCACCGACGACGACTTTGTGTTCGGCATCCTCCACTCACGTCTCCACGATCTCTGGTCCCGAAAGACCGCTGGAGCTCAGCGACGTGAGGCCGTATCCGGCTTCACGTACACCCCGACGACCTGCTTCGAGACCTTCCCGTTCCCGGACCCGACCCCCGAGCAGCGCGAGAGAGTAGGGGAGGCCGCCCGCCGCCTCGTCGAGCTCCGCGACGGCTGGCTCAACCCGCCCGGCCTCGACCCCGCCGACCTCGCGAAGCGGACCCTCACCAACCTCTACAACCAGCGCCCCACCTGGCTCGCCAACGCCCACGCCGCCCTCGACGCCGCCGTCTCCGCCGCCTACGCCTGGCCCCCCGACCTCCCCGACACCGCCATTCTCGAGCGTCTCCTCGCTCTCAACCTCGAACGCGCCGCCGGGGAGGGTGCCCGTGACCAACTGGTCATCAGCGACTCGTCAGAAGGAGGGATACCGTGACGCTCTGGGTAGTGAAGGGCGGGCGATCAGGCGAGCGGGAGGAGCGCTTCCTCGAGCATTCGGTGCTTGGCATCGGCTGGGAGGACGTTGCGGACCTGAGCCAGTACCCAACGAGAGAGGCGCTCAAGAGCGCCTACCGTCAGGTGTATCCGGCCGACAGCGAGATCAAGGTCGGCGTCCAAGCCGGCCAGCTATGGGCATTCAGTCACGCGATGAAGGACGGAGACCTCGTCGTCGTGCCGCTGAAGACGCGTGGCCAGATCGCCGTCGGGCGGATCGCGGGCCCATACCAGCACAGGGACAACCTCGGCGGGGACATGCTGCACGTCCGCCCGGTGAAATGGATACGCGCCGACTACCCGCGCACGGACTTCGACAAGGACCTCCTCTATTCGTTTGGCTCGTTTCTGGGCGTCAGCACTGCCTCCCGCAACAACGCCGAGGCGCGGGTCGAGGCTCTCGTCTCAGGCAAGGCAGGCTCCAGCCCGCCTATCGACGTGGCGGTCGGCTCGCTGGGTGAGCCGGAACAGGAGCTAGACCTAGAGGAGACAGGTCGCGACCAGATCGTCGATCTCATCCAGAAGCGATTCAAGGGCCACGGCCTCGGCCGCCTCGTGGACGCTGTTCTGCGAGCCCAAGGCTTCGCGACCCGAGTGTCGCCCCCAGGTCCGGATGGTGGTGTCGACATCGTTGCCGGTGCAGGTGCGATGGGATTCGACGGCCCCCGGCTGGTCGTCCAAGTCAAGTCGCAAAGCGGACCAGCTGACGTGACCGTCCTTCGAGAGCTGAAGGGCACGATGGCGGACTACAGGGCCGACCAGGGCCTGCTCGTGTGCTGGGGCGGGTTCAAGGACACGCTGCGACGGGAGGCCCGCAATGACTACTTCAAGATCCGCCTCTGGGATCAGCAGGACCTCCTGGATGCCCTGTTCACGCACTATGAGGGCTTCGAAGAAGACTTGAGGGCCGAGCTTCCGCTGAAGCGCGTCTGGGCTGTCGCCCGTGACGCGCTCGGAGGGTAAGCGGAGAGTCCTGGTGGAGGGCGGCCAGCTCCGGGCGAACCCGCCCCAATTGGGGTGTGGGCGTCATCGCCACGTTGCCGCTGGCCGAGCAGGCACGGCGGTGCCGCGAGCGGTGGGTGTGGACCACCGCCCAGACCGAGTTCGGCGGGCGCGGCTGCTGCTGGGGTGATCGAACGATCGAAGACTGCGCACCGCTAGCGGCGCTCTCCTGCCGGCTCGCAGGAGGTGTGGCGACGTGCGGACACACCGCATCCTCGCGTTCGTCACGGGCACCTGTGGGAATGATGGCCTGATTTGGCCCCACCGTGATGCTCTGAAATGGCCCCACCCC
>CAZVPS010000203.1:0-4228 GCA_964629105.1 uncultured Anaerolineaceae bacterium | reverse complement strand
CGCGGTGAAGCGGTACCCGCCCGGCAGCGCGCGGGCGAGGCGGCCGACGATCGGGATCTTCGAGTCGAGCACGGCGGGTGCGGGCTCGCCGTCGTGGTGCAGCGGCCAGAAGTGCCGGAGCTGCGCCAGGGCCGCCGCGTGGAAGGTCCGGGCGGCGATGCCCGGGAGGCCGAGCGCCTGCAGGCGCCCCACCATCTCGCCGGCGGCCTTGTCGGTGAAGGTGACGACGAGAACGCGCCGGGGCTCGACGGCGCCGGTCGCTACCGCGTAGGCAACGCGGTGGCTCACGACCCGCGTCTTCCCCGACCCGGCGCCGGCGTGGACGACGAGCGGCCCGCGGGTGATCCGGATGGCTTCGACCTGGGCTGGATCGAGGCCGGCGAGCAGCGCCTCGGGATCCGTGGGCGTCATTGCCACCGCGACTCCGTTCCCTGGCCGTCGACGTTCGGGACCAGCGTCATCCCTCGGCGAGCGGGTGTCGCCAGCGGAGCCCGGTGAACCGGCTGAAATCCCGGTCCGTGGTGATCCATTCGCTGCCGGATTCGATCGCGAGCGCGGCCAGGTAGGCGTCGGGAACCAGGTTGCCCTTCGCGTCCACGGCACGGCACAGGCGTTCGAAGATCTCCCAGTGACGGGAACCGGGCGCGACGACCACGGCGTTGGGCTGCGATCGGAGCGCGTCCGCAAAGGCAAGGGCGCGCCCGATCGGCGCTGGAGGATCGAAGACGCGGGGATGCGTGGCGACCCGGACGAATCCGCTCAGGACGAGATCGGAGAGGCCGAACGGCTCATCCGATGCGGTCGCCGACTCGAGCCAGCCCCGGTAGCGCCTGTGATCCGGAGCTCCCTCGTGGAATGCGTAGACCAGGACGTTGACGTCGGGGAGGATCAGGGGTCGGCCCTCTCCATCAGGTCCAGCAGCGCGGCGCTGTCGTCAAGGTCGACGCCGGCCACGAGCCGGCTTCCGCGGAACACCGGCAGCTCCGGCCGTGATGGACGGTCGGCGGCTGCGCGGCGTGCGAACGCTTCGCGCAGGGCGTCCTCGACCACCGCGTTGAGGGTTCGGCCGGACTTCGCGGCGCGCGTCTTCGCCTCCGCGAGGAGCCCGTCGTCGATCTTGATCGTGGTCCGCATGCATCAGAGCATCTGCTCTTCGCATCAAGATGTCAACGTAGCTCGGCTGGCGTGTCAGAGGCTCGGCTGGCGACGACCCGCGCCCGCCGACGTCAGGCACCGCCTCGGCGCTGCCGGCGGCGCGCTCCCGTCCCATCCGCCAGCTCCGCGTTCCGGGCGTCGGTCCAGCGCTGCACCGCCGCCTCGTCCGCCAGGTCGACGCCCGTCGCGAGCAGCTCCTTCACGAGCTGTTTCGCGGGGCCGGCCTGCTCGTCGTCGGCCATACCGCCGGCGAAATCGGGGGCGCAGCGATCGACTGTCTCCAGCGTCTCAGAGATGATCTCATCGGTCAGGCCCTTGCGCCGGGCCGAGAACCGGACGAAACGGCGCAGGGCCTCCGGCAAGGCGGCGATCTCGGCCGGCTCCAGGATCGCCTTGCGGGGCAGCCAGTCGGCGAAGAGGATCTCCACCGCCATCGGGCTCCAGCGAAGCGGGTTGCCGGCGCCGTAATCGCAGGCGAAGTCGACGAACCAGCGGGCCAGCTCGGCCGCGGGTCGCTCTCCGGCCGGCTCGAGGCCCGCCGCCTCCGGCGATGCCACGAAGGCTACCGGCCGCCGGCGAACCGCCTGACGTGACCCCTTGCTGCGGCTGAAGCGCTTCAGCCATGGCGGGTCTCGCAACCCAGCACGTCACCGACGGCGTCGGCCAGGGTGTTGCTGACGTCGAAATCGGCGGCCTGCGGCGCATCGCCGCGCGGTCGTTCGTTCATCGCCCTTACCGCGTCGATGATCAGGCGCGTGGCGAAGTCCGGCGCGATGTTACCGAGGTTGATCACGAGGTCGAATGCCCGTGCATCCTCGCCGCGGACGTGGTGCACGCGCTCGATGAAGCTGCCCCGCTCCCGATCGACTTGCGTCACCCGCGTCTCGGCTTCGGCCTGGTTGAGCTGGTACTGCGCCATCACGCGCTGGACGCGCATGGCTCGCGGTGCCTGGATGCGCACGTCCAGCACGTCGGCCAGGCCGTGAAGGACCGCGTAGCTGCCGCGCCCGATGATGAAGACGTCGCCGTGCTGCGCCAGGGCCCTGATCGTCTGCTCGAGCATCTCGGCCGTCAGCCGGAGCTGCTCGTCGAAGTAGATCCAGAAGCTCCGGACCGCGCCTTCGACCTCTTCAAAATGGATCAGGCCGTATTGGCGCAGGATCCGCTCCACCAGGTCCTTGTCGGCCACGTGATAGCCCAATGCCTGCGCAGCCTCGGTGGCGATGCGACCGCCTTCCGTGCCGAATTCGCGCGAGATCGTGACAACAGCCATGGCGCGCCCTCCCCGAGGTGAGCGACGGGGAGAGGGTTCCGAGCAGGAGCCTCTCCCCGTCGGGCAAGGCTCCTGCTTCAGGTACTTCTGCAGTTGTCCTTGCGGATTCACAGGCTGTCGACGTGGATGACCTCGGCGACCGTTTCGCCCTTCAGAACCCTGTGCGCCGTCTCGGCGCCGGTGGTGCCGATCCTGTCCAGCAACCGCGCCGAGGCGCCGGCGAACTGGCCGTCGCACGTGCGCTTGACGCCCTCCTGCGAACGGTCGACGGAGTGACGCTTGATGTCTAGGCGATTGCCAGCCTTGATCGCGTTCTACGCGCAGATGCACGACGGATCGTTGATGCAGTACCCAGCCTGGATCTCAGGGGAGCCTCTGTCAAGTTGCGTGGACACTCCCGGGCGGGACATGCCAAGCCTGCGAGCCGACGCATTGCCGGCACCTGCTCGCGACTTCACCGAGGCCGCCTGCGCGGCCGGCCTCCGGTGGCCGCGAGGGCCTCGACTCGCGCCGCGACCTGTTCACGGGCGCGACGTCGCGTTGGCCTACCGCGACCGCGCCTCGTGGTTCTCCCATGCGGCCCGAGCCTCGTCGGGCGTCATGGCGCGGAGCTCGTCCTCCGGGAGGCCGACGGTGAGGAGCAGCCGCTCGACGAGCCAGCCGGGGCTCGTCGCGACCTGCGGCGGAGGCGCCTCCGCGCCGGCAACCGACCCGCGAACGACCGCCCAGAACCGCTCCTCGGTGACGCCCAGCTGGTCGCTGAGGATGTACCTGAAGAGGCCACGCGCCGCCACTCTCCTGCCGCTTCACCACTGCTTGGCGGCGGTTACACTGCCGTGGCCTCGGGCCAGCCAAGGTGGCACGGCCGGCATTCACGATGCAGCCATGGACGACGACTCGGGCTCCGGCGCCCTCCCCTCCGGCGCCGAGCACCAGGGCGCGCGCGATGCGTTGCGCCGGGTCCTCGTCGGCCTCCGCACGAGCCTGACGATGGAGCGCGACGGGCTCGTGCTCGTGGCGCTCGAGCAGGCGGACCCCGGCGCCCCGGCCGCCGACGCCGGCGCCCCGGGTGCCGACCACGCGCCGCCTCCGTACCTCCTCTTCGAGCAGGCCGTTGCCGACGGCGCGGTCGAGGTCCGCGAGATCGGGGCCGGCAGCGTCCCGTCGGTGCAGGCGGTCACCGTGCTGGATGGCGCTCCTGTCGGTCCCTCGGTCGGCGAGGGCCTCGACGTCCGTCTCGCCGGTCCGAAGATCGCCGGCAGCGCGCTGGTTCGGGACGGGCACGTGGTGCACGCGGAACTCTTCCGGATGGCGGCCTGATGAGTGACGGCAGCGGAGCCGCGGAGGGCCCGCTCACGACCGTCGTCCTGCGGCACCAACGGGACGCCGACGGCCTCCGGCGCCTCTCGGCCGACCTGCGGCCGGACGGCGGCGTCCTGATCGAGGGCCACGACCTGGGCCCGGGCGTCGAGCGGATCTTCGGCGCCGGCCTCTCCGAGTACGAGTGGGCCTGGGTCATTGGGCCCGACGCGGTTGCGGCGGCCGTGGCGGCGCTCGGCGGGCGCGAGGGCGACGACCCGCTGCGCCTCTTGGCCGCGTGGTCGGCCGCCCACGGCGGCCTGGACCCGGGGTCGCACTTGCGGGAAGCGGGCGTGCCGATCGAGTTCTGGAACCGGGTGGGCGACTAGGGCGACGAGCTCAGGTTCGGCCCGGGGCGGGGCTACCGGGTCGGTGCCGAACCGCGCGAGCTCGTCGCGCGAGCACGTCGGCATCGGGTGCGTTCGCCGCCAGCGCCTCGCG
>CAZVPS010000202.1:0-4234 GCA_964629105.1 uncultured Anaerolineaceae bacterium | reverse complement strand
GCCGCCGCCCGGGCCCGGGAGCTGGCCTGGGACGGCGAGGCGCCGCGCTATCTCGCCCTCGTCGAGGAGCTGGCCCGCGACCGGGTATCCTCCTGACCGCAGGCATGGGGCTCAGGCCACAGGAGGCGTCGTGGCACACGATCGGTCCATCGCGGTCATCGGGCTGGGGTACGTCGGGCTGCCGCTCGCCCTCGGGTTCGTGGAGTCGGGCGTAGCGGTCACCGGGATCGACGCCAGCCCGGCGCGGGTGGACGAGCTCACCCGGGGCCACTCGCCCATCGAGGACATCCCCGACGCCCGCCTCGCCGCGGCGCTAGGCGCGGGTTTCCGCGCGATCGCGCCCGACCCGGACGCCGTCCGCGCCGCCGACGCCGTCTTCGTCTGCGTCCCGACGCCGGTGACGACGACGAAGGACCCCGACCTGGGCCCGGTCCTCTCCGCGGCCGAGCTCGTTCGCTCCGGTCTCCGCCCTGGCCACCTCGTGATCCTCCAGTCCACGACCTTCCCGGGCACCACGACCGGCCCCTTCCGCGCCGTCCTGGAACGCGGGACGGGCCTCCGCGCGGGCACGGACTTCGACCTCGCCTTCGCTCCCGAGCGGGTCAGCCCGGGCGACCCCGCGAGCTCCGGGAAGCTGGTCCCGCGCCTGGTCGGCGGCTCGACCCCGGCGGCGACGGCGCGGGCGGCCGCGCTGCTGCGGAATATCAACGACACGGTTGTCGAGCTCTCGTCGCCCGACACGGCGGAGATGGCGAAGCTCCTCGAGAACGTCTTCCGGAACATCAACATCGCCTTCGTCAACCAGCTCGCGCTCCTCTGCGAGCGGATGGGCCTCGACGTCTGGGAGGTCATCGAGGCGGCGGCCACGAAGCCGTTCGGCTTCATGAAGTTCACCCCGGGGCCGGGCGTCGGCGGGCACTGCATCCCGGTCGACCCCTACTACCTCTCCTGGCGGGCCCGCGAGTTCGATTTCACCGATCGGTTCATTGAGCTGGCCGCCGACGTTAACGTGGGGATGCCCCGCCACGTGGTTGACCTCGCGGCCGAGGCTCTCAACGACCGGTCGCGGTCGCTCAAGGGCGCCCGGGTCGGGGTCCTCGGCGTCGCCTTCAAGCCGGACGTGGGCGACGCCCGCGAGGCGCCCGCGGCCCACGTCCTCGCCGGGCTCCGCGAGCGGGGCGCCGAGGTCCGCTTCCACGATCCGCACATCGCCCAATTCCGCGACGCGAGCGGGCGAACCGACGCCTCGACGCCGCTCGACGACCTGCTCGGGTGGGCGGAGCTCCTGGTCATCGTCACCGCCCACCGGGCCATCGACTGGGACGCGGTCTACGCGAGCGGCGACCTCATTCTCGACACCGTGAACGCCTCGCTGGGTCGCGCGCCCGGGCCGCGCCAGGTGCTGCGCCTCGGGGCCGGCTGGAGCGCCTGACCTCCGGGGTCAGCCGGTCGCCGGCAGGGCCATCGGGCGGTCGGCAGGGTCAGCCGGCCGCCTCGACCCGCCGCCGCAGCTCGTCCATGAACCGCCGGGAGATCTCGGCCGGGTCGAACCGGGCAGCGATCTCCCGGGCGTGGCATGCCGGGCTCCCGGCGACCAGCTCGGGCGCCCGCACCAGCGCGTCGACCAGCCCGTCCTGGTCGCCCGGCTCGTACAGCAGGGCGACGCGGTCGTCGAGCAGCTCCACGGTCGCCGCGAATCGCGGCGCGACGACCGGCAGGCCGAACGTCAGGGCCAGGAGGAGGACCCCGGAGTTGAGGGCCTGCGTCCGCGTCAGCACGGCGACGTCGGCCGCGCCGAAGAAATCGCCGACGAGGTGGTCCTCGATCCGGCGCGGGAAGGTCGCCACGTCGGGCGTCACGGCGAGATCGAGGAGCAGCTCGTCCGTGCCCGGCCCGGAGGTCACGCCGCCCGCGACGACGAGGCGGCGCGGCGCCGGAGACGACGCCGCCGCGGCGCGCCATGCGGCGAGTAGGCCGTCGACGCCCTTGTAGGGACGGATGGCCCCGAACGCGAGGAAGACGAGCTCGTCGGGCCAGAGGCCCAGCTCGAAGCGCGCCGCCTCGCGCGTCGCCGTGGCGGGGTAGACGCCCGCGTAGCTCGGGTGCGGGATCACGACGAGCCGGTCAGCCGGGACCTCGAACCAGGGCGCGACCGCGGCGGACGTCGAGCCGGCGAGGGCGTGGACCATGGCCGCACGCTCCACCACGCCCCGCCGCACCAGCACGGCCTCGTCCTCGAAGCGCACGTCGTGGGGGAGCGCGTTGTGGATGGTCCAGGCGATGCGACCGCCGTGGGCGCGGACGGCATCCAGGCGAGCGAGGAATGTCGCCGCCAGCAACCCCGCCTCCTCGGCCGTCTCGGCGGACTCGGTGACCCCGTTGAGCCAGTGGAGGTGGAGGACGACCGCGACGCGGCCCCGGGCGACTTCGGCGATCGCCTCGGCATCGGCCAGGTCGGCCACGGGCAGGGCCACGACCCCGCGGCTCCAGCCCTCCCCGTAGAGCAGCCGCTGGAACGGGTTGGTCCGGGCCGGGGGGTGGTAGAGGAGGAGCAGTGGCTGGCGGTGCCCCGTCGCCTCCAGGAACCGGATCGCCCGGATCCCCTCCAGGAGCCCGGCCGAGGCGCTCATCGGGCCGCAGCCCGGTGGGCCTGGGCGCACGCGTAGGCCGCCTCGTAGATCGGCACGTTGGTCGCCCAGGTGCGCTCGCGCACCACCCACGCCCGCCCCGCTCTCCCCAGCGCGCGCCCAAGCTCCGGCGCGTCCATGAGCCGCTCCAGGCAGGCGACGAGGGCGTCGACGTCGTCGGGGGCGAAGACCAGGCCGCGCTCGTCCGGCGCCGCGATCTCGCGGAGCACCGGGAGGTCGCTCACGACCAGCGGCCGCTCCATGGCCATGGCCTCGAAGGGCTTGAGGGGCGTGACGTGGCGGGCTGCCCGCTCGTCGCGGCGCGGCACGACGAAGGCGTCGAGGGCGGCGTAGTACGCCGGCACCTCGGCGTGGGGCACGGCGCCGGTGAAGACCACGCTGGCGCCTGCCCGTGCGCGGTCGGTCAGCTCCTCGAGCTCCCGCCGCCGTCGCCCGTCGCCGACGATCAGGCACGTCGCGTCGCGACCGCGCGAGCGCAGCCGGGCGGCCGCCTCGATGAGCAGCTCCTGGCCCTCGCGGGGGTGGTCGAGGTTGCTCACGTACCCGAACACGAAGCCGTGGAGCCCGTGCCGCGCCCGAAGCGCCGCGTCCGGCGGGCGCGGCGCGAACTGATCGGCGTCGACCCCGTTCGGCGTGACGAAGACCCGCTCGGGCGGGACGCCGCGGGCTACGATGTCCTCGCGCATGGCCTCGGCGATCGTCACCACCGCATCGGCCTCGGTCATCGCTCGCGTCTCGGCGGCCTGTCGCCGCCGGCTCATCTCGGCCAGCTCCGCGCCCTCCCGGCCGCTCCAGGACGTCTCCAGGAAGGAGCGGACCTCGTACACGAGGGGGAGATCGTGGCGGGCCCGGAGGGCAAGCCCGACGAGCGCCATGTCGTAGCCGCGCAGCCCGGACGCGGCATGAAGGATCGCCGGTCGCTCGGCATGGACGACCCCCGAGGCCAGCCAGGCGAAGTCCTCGAGGTAGCGGTCGGGGGGAACGTCGGCTGGGTAGCGGTCGCCCAGGTCGAGGCGGTGCATGCGGATCCCGTCGATCGTCTCGACGGCGGGCGCGACCCGGCCGGCCGCGCGGGGGAAACCCAGGGCGGTGACCGCGACGGGGTCGAGCCCGGCGGCGCGCTGGGCGGCCAGGATGTGGTGGCTGCGCATGGCGAAGCCGGTCTGGCGGTCCGGGGGCGACTCCTTGAGGAGATGAAGGACCCGCCCCGGCGCCGCCGGCGCGATCGGGTCCGCCGGTCCCGGGATGCGCGGCAGCCACCCGTTGTCGCTCTCGCGCAGCATCCCGACGAGGCGCCGATCCAGGTCGGCCCGCTCCGGGGTGTCGCCGATCCGCCGCAGCGCCCGGAGCGCCGCCAGGCTCGCCGTCGGCTCGCCGGCCCGCAGGAGGGCCGCCTGCCGGATCTCGTGGGCAGCGATCACGCGCGGGTGGGAGGCCAGGATTTCCGCTGCCGCCGCGAGGGCCTCGTCCAGGCGGCCCTCGTCGAGCGCGCGCCGCGCCTCCTCGAGGCGGCGGGGGTCGAGCGGCGGCCCGCCCGTGCCGGTGCGCCACGATTCGGGCGGCCGCCCCGTGACGAGGTCGCGCAG
>CAZVPS010000201.1:0-4244 GCA_964629105.1 uncultured Anaerolineaceae bacterium | reverse complement strand
GGCGAGGGACGGCGTGCCGGGGGCGGGGCGGCGGGGCGGTTCGCGCGCAGGGGGGCCGGGCTCGGCGGGCCGGCCGACGCCCGGCAGCGCCCGGACGGGTACCGGCCGCTCCCGGAGGTGACGATGCCGGTATTGCCGGCGCGGGCGGGGTGCGACGCCGCCGAGGACGCCCGGGCGATCGGCCTCGCGATTGTCGGGATGGGTGGTGGGCGCGTGCGGGCGGACCAGCGGATCGACCACGCGGTCGGGTTCACGCACGTCGCGCCCGTCGGCGCCGCGGTCGGGCCGGAGCGCCCGCTCTGCCTGGTGCACGCGCGTTCGGCAGCCCAGGCGGAGGCTGCCGCGGCGGAGGTCCGCGCCGCGATCACGATCGCCGACGAGCCGCCGGCGCCCGGCCCCGTCGTGCTGGAGCGAATCGCCGGATAGGCTTCGCCGCGGCCAGCCGGGGCGTTGCCGCCGGTCCCCCATTCCACGGGCTGGCCACGGGCCGTGCCGACCACCACGTCCGTTCACCACCGCCGAGGTCTACCGTATCCTCTAGCGCCCGCGACCCCCAGCGACGCGAGCACCCGGTCAGGGGCGATCGCGCCGCCGTCCCCACAGGAGCGAAGATGGACCAGATCACCGTGTACGGGGCGCCCTGGTGCCCCGACTGCCGCCGCTCGAAGGCGTTCCTCATGGAGCAGCGGATCCCCTTCACCTGGTTCGACATCGACACCGACGCCGACGGGCTGCGGTTCGTCGAGGAGCTCCAGGGCGGCGGACGGACGATCCCCACGATCGTCTTCCCCGATGGCAGCCACCTGCTCGAGCCGTCGAACGCCGAGCTTGCCGAGAAGCTCGGCCTCCAGCTGCGCGCGCAGCGATCGGTCTACGACGTCCTGATCCTCGGCGGTGGACCGGCCGGGCTGTCGGCGGCAATCTACGCCGCCCGCGAAGGCATGGACGCGCTCGTGATCGAGCGGGGCGCCCTCGGCGGCCAGGCCGGAACGACCGACCGCATCGACAACTATCCGGGCTTCCCCGAGGGCATCGGCGGCGCCGAGCTCGCGGATCGGCTCATCGCGCATGCGCGCCGCTACGGCGTGGAGCTGCTCTCGGCCGTGGAAGTCTCCGGCATCCGCCGGGAGCCGGACTGCGTGATGGTCACGACGGCGTCGGGCGACACGTACGGCGCCGATGCCGTGATCGTCGCCACGGGCTCCCGGTACCGCCGTCTCGGCGTCCCGGGCGAAAGCGGGCTCATCGGGCTCGGCGTCCACTACTGCGCCACGTGCGACGGCCCGTTCTACCGTGGCGCGAAGGAGATCGTCGTCATCGGCGGCGGGAACTCCGCGCTCGAGGAGGCGCTCTTCCTGACGACGATCGCCGACAAGGTCACGATCCTCACCCGCGGCGAGCTTCGCGCCAGCGACCTGGTGCAGGACCGGGTGCGGACCGACCCGAAGATCGAGATCCACACGGGAATGGAGATCCTCGACTTCGAACGGGCGGACGGGCGCCTCGGCGCGATCCTCACGCGCGAGCGGGCGAGCGGTCGGGAGCAGCGCTTCGAGCCGGCGGCCGCGTTCGTCTTCGTGGGCCTCGACCCGAACACGCAGTTCCTGCGCGGCGTGGTCGACCTCGACGACCGGGGCTTCATCGTGACCGACGACCGGTACGCGACGTCGCTCGACGGGGTCTATGCCGCGGGCGACGTGCGATCCGGCGCGACGAAGCAGGTCGGCAGCGCGGTGGGCGAGGGCATCGCGGCCCTGCTGTCCGTGCGGCGGGCGCTCGAACGTCGCCACCTCAAGGCCGTGACCGTGATGGACGAGGCCGCCACGCCGGGCGACACCGCCTGATATCCGCCCTTCCGGCCTCGCGGCCGGGGACGATCCGCCGAAGCGCGACGAATGCCGCGGCCGCTCCCGCCCGTGTCAGCGCGGATGACCCGCCACGTCCGACGGGTGGGTCGCGACCAGCCGAATCGCGCCGATCTCCACGCCGAGCTGGCGGGTCGCCTTCCACCCGGCCGACCTCGTCCATCGCCGGCATGTGATGTTCTCGACCTGGTCGCTCTCACGGCCGACGGTCCAGGATCGCCGTCGTCGCGCCCCAGGCCGCGAGGCCGAGGCCCGCGGCGAAGACCGGCCACGCGAACGTGTCCGGGATCCCGCCGGCGAGGATTCGTCCGGCGTCCAGGGTGAAGCTCACGATGACGATGAGGCCACCCGCGACGCCCGCGGCGACCTGCGCCTGCCCGGCACGCACGCCCCGGCCCGCCCGAATCCGCCCGGCGGCCGCGAGGCCAAACCCGACGAGCGCCAGGCTGACCGCCACCGGCGCCCAGACCGGCCCGGTCCACGGCACGGGGATGAGGAAGAGCAGGTCCCACGTCCCGAGCGACGACGGCCAGCCGATGAACGCCCACAGCCAGGCGTAGTAGAGGATGCCCCAGGTGCCGAAGGCGACCGCAGTCCACGCCAGCCGCTCCGGGCCGCTCCGCCCGGCAAGCCAGCCGACCACCCCGAGCATGACCAGCGTCGCCGCCTCGCGGCCGACCTCGATCACGGCGAGATCGCCCGTCATGGCGGGCTCGCGGAGCGGGAAGAGGGCCCGCGGGTCGATCCCCAGGGCGCGCTGGAGGTAGACGACGACGGCCGACTCCAGGAAGGCCATCGCGACCGCATAGGCGATGACGACCGCCGCCACGGACCGGAAGCGCGCCGGCTCGTGGCGAGGGGGAGTCCGCGGCAACGGGGCCGCGTCCGTTCCGCCGGTCGAACTCATGGTCTCAAGTATCAGCCACCGCGGCGGACCGGGCCGCCGGTTCGAGCTGCGCCCCGGCGGGGCGGAGCGGTCGGGGCCGGGCCCCGGCCTCCGCCGCGCGGCTGGCCCGGCGCCAGGCGATTGCGCCGTGAGTGCGGGCGCCGCTGGCGCCGACCGCATCCGCTCCATTCATGGATCCGGGGCATCACCCGGCTCACGGCTTCCCGGGACCCGCCGGCGACGTCCCGGTCCCCGGCCGCGGCCGGCCGAACCTCGCTCGCAGCCGCCGCATGCATCGGACCGTGGCCAAGGCTGGCCCCCCGCCCACGTCGACGGCAGCCGGTCGACCGGCCGGGGCCCCGCGGGTGCGGCGACGCGCCGTTGTGGACGGCCAGCCCCTGGTGCATGCATGCAGCGCGTGCGCCCGCCGCCAGACTCGGGGGAGGCGCGGCAGGGGCGTGGCGGGGGGCGCGGCGATCGCCGAGGCCAACGGACTGCCGCTCTACACGTGCAATCCCGCCGACCTCAGCGGGATCGACGGGCTGACGGTGGTCGGGATCCCCCACCCCGGCCCCGTACCGGCCCGCTGACCTGCCGGCCCGCTGCTGTGGCCGGCTCTTCGCCGGTCACCGCGTCGACGATGCCGACCACGAGCGTCCGGATCGGTGCGCCGGGGGCGCCAGCACCTGGCGGGCCGAGGTCCCCTCGTCGAGGATGAGGACCGTCTCGCCGGTGCCGACGGGCCGGGCGACACCTCGGAGCCGATCGTCAGCCGTGCCGACCGCCCCTTCCTCTTCGTGCTGACCGACGTCCCGACAGGCGCGGTCCTCTTCATCAGCCCGGTGGCGGACCCGCCGGCGAAGTAGCGGAGGCCCGCGCGGAGTGGCCCATCTTGAGGCGACGTCGGTCAGGCTACCCCGACGGACTTGTGCCAGTGGACGATCACCCAATCCCCCTCGCGGCGTTCGAGCACCCATGTGCAGCGGGTCGGCTCCTCGACCAACTGATCGGCCATCTTGGCGCGGAAGTCCCACAGGCACGTTGCCCAGGCGACCTGCCGATCCGGGCTCAGGTGGATGCGGAGGTCGGTCTGCGTGATCTTGATGTCGGATAGGGCCTCGTACATTCCGCGGATCACTTCCTCGACCTCACCCCAGCCGACTATCTGGCCGGGCATGGAGCCGTACCAGGCGAGGTCGTCATCGTGGGCGACGACCTCCGAGTACTTGTCGAGATCCCGCTCCTCGACGGCCTCGACATAGCGGTTGAGCAAGTCCGCAACAGCGGCGGCCTCGGCGTCGGTAGCAATGGGGCCCATGGGTTGACTCCCCAACCGGAGCGGGTCGGTCCCGCCAGTGGCTCGACGCAGCTCCGGCGGCCGGAGTCTGAGCTGCGCGTCAACGCCCCCTCTCGACGGGCTGAGTATTGGAGGCAAGAGCACTCGGAACCAGTGCCGCTGGTCGCAAACCGCCCGGCGCGAACACGCCGGCGTG
>CAZVPS010000200.1:0-4249 GCA_964629105.1 uncultured Anaerolineaceae bacterium | reverse complement strand
GTCCTGGCCGGGAGCCGACGGCGTCGCGGCCGGCGCGGGCGTCGGCGGGGGCGCGGGCGTCGGCGAGGGCGTCGGGTCGGCCGGCGGCACGCCCTCGACGGTGATCTCGAGCCGAGCGTCGATCGTGGTGATCGTGGAGGCCCAGTCCGGCCACACGACGATCTCCACGCTCCCGTAGTCCGCGAGGAGCCCGCGCGCCTCGGTCGGCGTCTTCCCGCGGACCAGCCCTCGAACCCCTTCGGCGGTGATGTCGCGAACGGCCTCGGCGCGCGCCTCGACCGGGTAGCGGATCGTCTCGCCCACGACGATGCCGGGGCCCACCTCGACACGGACGGATCCCTCGCGGGCCTGCATCCCCTCCGGCACGGCCGCGGCGATGCGCGAAGCCGCGATCGCTTCCAGGGGCGACGGGTCGGCCGTGACCACGGACCCCTCGGCGGTGAGCGTCAGGTCGAACGTGCCGGCCTCCCGGCCCACGATGTCGGCCGGCGGCTCGGACGGCACGGGCTCGCCGCGGCGCGCCGTCTCCGAGTACGCCGTTGCGCCGGCCGGCAGGCCGGGCGGCGACGAGGCGAGGCCTGCGAGCTGTTCGTCGAGCTGGGCCGTCAGGGCCGCCACGGCCGCCGCGACGTCCTTCTCGACGACCTTCGGGAACTCCTCACGGACGCCGCCGCTCGTCGCGGCAAGGTTCGTGACGAGAACGAGCCCCGGATCGTAGGCGCCCGGCACGACGCGGATGGCGCCGGCCGCGACGTTCCCGGCGGGTCCCGTGCGGACGGCGACGACGTCGACGATCCGCACCTGGCACTTGACGCGCAGGTTGGGCGGGGTCCCGGAGAGGATCGCGACCGGGACCAGGATCGCGTCGCTCGTCGCGAAGCCAGCGCCGCTCGGCGTGCGCACCACCGTGCGGGACGGGATCGTATAGGACCGGCTCGGATCGCAGTTCTGCCACTGGACCGATCCCGTGGCGGGCGCCTCCTCGACGCGCTTGCCCGTTGCTTCGAAGGTGCCCGTCGCGGAGAGGGGCAGCGTGATCCGCGTGGCGGGGATGGTCGCCGTCGCTGCGTCGGCGACGACGGCCTCGGGATCCACCGTCCCCGTGAAGACGACCGGCCCGACGGGCTCGGTCGCAAGGCGAAGCGTGACGGTCGCGGTCGGGAGGAGGACGTACCCCACTGCCGCGCCGGTTCCCGCCAGGAAGAGAACGCCCAGCACGAGGGCTGTGATCAGCGGCCAGCGCCGCCGCGAGGGCGGCGCGACGGACCGCCCCGCCGCAAGACCGGTCGAGGCGCCGACGGCCGCCCGAGGCCGGGCTCCCGCGCCCGGCGACGACGCGGCGGGGTCCTGGCGCCACGAACCCGGCGCTCGCGTTTCGACGGGCGCCGAGGCGCTGCTCGGCCCGACCGAGGCCGCGGCCCTTGCCGTCGGAGCGGGAGCCGCGATCGGGATCGGCGCCCCGGCCGCCTCCCCGTCTGCCGCGCCGCGCGCCTCGCCGTACTCCATCACCGAGGCAAAGACGGGAAGTCCTGCGGACGCGGCAAGCGCCCGCGTGGATGCCTCCGGAGCCACGATCGCCAGGCGTCGATTGCGCGACGACGCCTCGCGGGCCAGGAGCCGGAAGTTGATCCGGCTCGTCGCGATTCGCGACCCGGCCGGCAGGACGAGGGCGACGTCGACCTCCTCGGCGGTCCGGATCCGGGCTGCCGCGGAGGTGATCTCGTCGTCGACGTCGAGGTAGACGATCGCCATGCCCGCGCCTACAGCTTCATCGAACGCAGGACGCGGCGCAGGGCAGCGTCCAGCGGGTCCTGGTCGGCCTGGAGCTGGATCGCCTGGTTGGCCAGCCCCAGCGGCGTCACGTCCTGCTGATCCACGAGGAGCTGCGTCGCGTCGTCCAGCGTCTCGACCATGTCGGGCGACATGACTGTCACCTCGGGCGGCCGGCTGAACGGGAGGCGCTTCCAGAACGACTCGGCGCGCAGGGCGGCCGCAGTCTCCGGCAGGCGCGATCCGCCACCGCACAGGTAGATTCGCGAGGGGAGCATGTCGCCCCCGCCCAGCTCGTCGAGGACGAGCTCCATGCCGGCGGCCCAGACCGCCACGTCGTCCGCCACGATCCCGGCGATCTGGTCGCGCTCCGCGAGGGCGAGCCCCCGCGCGTAGTCCACCTTGAGCGCCTCCGCCCGCGGGAAGGGGAGGTCCAGGCGATCCGCGAGGGACTTCGTGAAGGCACGCCCGGCGAGGGCGAACATCCGCGTCCCCTCGATTCCGCCGGAGCGCACGAGCGCAACGTCGGTGGTGCCTCCGCCGATGTCGACGAAGAGCGCCCCGGCCTGGCGCACCTGCTCCGAGCCGATCACTCGCGCCACCGCGTAGGGCTCCGCGACGATCTCCAGCAGCTCGAGGTCCAGCTCGGCGGCCACGCTCTCGAGAGCACCCAGGTGGACGAGCGGGGCGAAGGCGTTGAAGATCCCGATCTTCACGTGGCGGCCCTGGAAGCCGACCGGGTTCGAGACCGCGTAGCCGTCGATGCTGGCCGAGGTCACGGCGGCGTGGACCAGCCGCACGTCGACGTTCGGGAGGCCGGTCTCCCAGGTGATGGCGCGCTCCGCCTCCTCGAGCGCCTCGCGCTGCACGCCGTCGATCAGCTTCTGGAGCTCGCCGTCCGTGATCGGGACGTCGGGCTTCCTCCGCTCCTGCGCGTGGGCCGTCGTGAAGCCCTTCACGAGCTCGCCGGCGATCCCGATGACGACCTGCGTCGGGCGGAAGCCGGCCATCTCCTCGGCTTCCTGGAGCGCAACCCCGCAGTTGTCGGCGACCGCCCCGATGTCAGCGACGGTGCCCGACTGCATGTGGGCCAGGCCCTGGCGCTTGCGCCCGACTCCCCGGACGGTGCCGTGGCTCCGCTCGTCGATCTCGAAGACGAGGGCCTTGGCGAACTCCGTCCCGATGTCGAGCGCCGTGCACGCGGCCAGCTGGTCACCGCCGTCGCGCTGCCAGAAGCGCCGCAGGAAGGCCATGCCGGCTCCTGCCCTACCCGGCCGCGGCCGCGCCGGCGAGCGCGGTCCGGATGGAGGCGAGCGCGTCGGGGAGCCCCTCGCGGCGGCTCCCCTTCCCCTGCGCCATCTCGGGGCGCCCCCCGCCCTTCCCGCCGAGCGCCGCCATGGCAGCGCGCACCAGCTCGCCGGCGGCGACGCCGCGCGCCGCGAGGTCGTCCGAGACCGTGACGAAGACCTGCGGCTCGTCGGCATCGAGGGCGAGGGCGATGACGCCCGAGCCGAGCAGGGCACGGACCTCCTTGGCCGCGCTCTTGACGGCGTCGATCGACTCCCAGGGGCCGGCCGCCGCGACGAGCCGCACGCCCGGCGCGACCTCCTCGGCCCCCCCGGCGAGATCGGCGGGCTTCGGCACCCCGCCCCCGCCCTCGCGGAGCCGCCGCTTCGTCTCGCGCAGCTCGGTCTCGAGCGCGGTGATCCGGTCCAGGACCGCGTCCGTCGACTGGGCGCCCAGCCGGTCGGCGACCGCGTCGAGCAGGAGCGCCCTCTCGCGCAGAGAACCATCGGCGCCGTCGCCGGTGAGGGCCTCGATCCGGCGCATCCCGGAGCCGATGCTCCGATCGCCGGTGATGACGAAGCTGCCGATCTGCCCGGAGGCCCGGCAGTGGGTGCCGCCGCACAGCTCGAAGCTGTAGTCCCGAACGCGAACCGTCCGAACGGTCTCGCCGTACTTCTCGTCGAAGAAGGCGTCTGCGCAGGCCTCGATCGCCTCGGTCATCGACATGCGGGCGATGCTGACCGGGCGGTCCTCGCGGACGACGCGGCGGACCTCGTCCTCGATCTGCCGCTTCTCGTCGTCCGTCAGGGCGCGGTCGAACGGGTAGTCGAAGCGAAGGTAGTCGGGCGCCACGAGCGACCCGGCCTGCCGCGCCGACGGGCCGGCGACGTTGCGGAGCGCCCGGTGGAGGAGGTGCGTGGCCGTGTGGTTGCGCATCGTCCGGGCCCGCCGCTCGGGGTCCACCACCGCGCTGACGGTCCCGCCTCGGCGGAGCCTGCCATGCAGGACGCCACGGTGGACGATGAGCCCGCCGAACGGCCTCTGGGTGTCGGTCACGGTGAAGAGGGCCGATCCGCCGCCCCGCTCCGTCAGCACGCCCTGGTCCCCGACCTGGCCGCCGCCCTCCGCGTAGAACGGCGTCCGGTCCAGGACCACCTCGGCCTCCCCGCGGCCGGTCAGCTCGTCGAAGGCG
>CAZVPS010000199.1:2818-4250 GCA_964629105.1 uncultured Anaerolineaceae bacterium | reverse complement strand
CGAGCACCGCGTCGAGCGCCGGGAGGTTCGCATGGATGTCCGAGAGGACCGCGACACGCATCGCTGCGGAGCGTATCGCGGTGCCGCCCGACGCGTGCGGCCGGTCACCAGGGGCGACGTTTCCGCTCGGCCGGCGTCCTGGGCCAGGCGGACGACGTGCGGCCCTCCTTGCGGACGGCGACGAGCACGTGATCCTCCAGCCCGGGGAGGGGCGCGGGGAGCGGGACGACCTCCACGCTCCCGCCGCCGAGCGCCGCCACGGCCGCGAGCGCGCGGGCCCGCTCGTCGTCGATGCCCGTGCGCTTCCAGGCGAGGAGGAGGCCGCCGGGCACGAGGAGGGGGAAGGCGAGCTCTGCGAGCTCGGGGAGCGGCGCGACGGCCCGCGTCGTCACCGCCGGCCATCGCTCCCGCTGCCGGCGGTCCTCCGCCAGCGCCTCCGCGCGCGCCGCGGCCACCGCCACGCGGTCGTCGATGCCCGCCGCTTCCGCCGCGACCCGCAGGAAGGCGGCCTTCTTGGCGATCGAGTCGACGAGGAGAGCCGCATCGGCGGGGAGAGCGAGGGCCAGTGGCAGACCGGGGTAGCCGCCCCCGGAGCCGAGGTCCAGGAAGCGGGTCACGCCCGCCTCCCGCAGCAGCGGGACCGCCGCCAGGCTGTCGAGGAGGTGGCCGGTCACGGCGGCATCGGGGTCGCGGATCGCGGTCAGGTTGAGCGCCGCCGTCCACGCCAGCAGGAGGCGCAGGTGCCCCAGGATCGCGTCGCGGGCGCCCGGGGGAAGGTCGCCCAGGCCGAGGGCCGCGCACCCCGCGTCGAATCGCGCGACCGTCATCGGCGCAAGGGAAGGGCAGAGAGAAGGATCGGCCGGGAGCGGTGCGCGGTCGGGCAAGGAACCCTCCGTCACGTCGTGCGGGCCCCGTTGCATACGGACCGCGCCGCTCCCGGCCGGTGATCGGTTCGCACCGCCAGGACCCGGGAGGACGGTCTCACGGCGCTCGTCCGGTTCGCGCCCCGGGTCTCCCCGTGGCCCCTCGCGACCGCCGTCCCCCGTCATCGGGTCCGTTGTCGATGCGGAGAGCGATCGTTCGTCCGCCGCCGCCGGCCGTCAACGGGGTTATCCACCGGGTTATCCACGATCTGCCGCACGGGTCCGGCTGCCTGTGGACAACGATTCGCCCGTCATCGGGCCGCGCCCCCGGTCGTCAGGCGGCGTCGATCCCTCGCGTTCGGGCAGGGCGCGGCAGGCCCTCGACGCTCTGCGACGCCGGCGAGGGGGAGCCGGCCCGGCCACGGGCTCGACCCTCGGCACGGCTCCCGGCTGGGCCCCCGGCGCGAAGGGCCCGCAGGATGGCCCACTCCTCCAGCGCGACCTCCTCCGCGTCGGCCGACGATGAACGACGATCCGCTGCCCGGGACGGACGCCACGGCGACGTCGCC
>CAZVPS010000199.1:0-2718 GCA_964629105.1 uncultured Anaerolineaceae bacterium | reverse complement strand
GGCCGACGATGAACGACGATCCGCTGCCCGGGACGGACGCCACGGCGACGTCGCCACCCATCGCCCGCGCCAGGTCCCGGCTGATGGGCAGCCCGAGCCCCGTCCCGGGCACGCGCTCGTGGCCGTCGAGCCGGGTGAACGGTCGGAAGACCCGCTCCCGGTCGACCCGCTCGATCCCCGGCCCGTCGTCCCGCACGACGATGAGCGCCGCCGGCCCGTCGACTCGGGCGTGCAGCTCGACGAGCCCGCCCTCGGGCGAGAACTTGCAGGCGTTGGCGACGAGGTTCGTCACGATCTGCTCGACGCGACGTCGGTCGGCGCGCGCCGTCCGGATCCGCGGCGGGAGGTCGGCCGCGAGCCGGATGCCGCGCGCGGCGGCGAGGGGCGAGAGCGGGGCGAGGGCGCGCTCGCAGATCTCGGCCAGCGAACAGGTCTCGATCTCGAGGCGCAGGCTGCCCGCCTCGATCCGGCTCATCTCGAGGAGGTCGCCGACGAGGGCCGTCGTCCGCTCCACGATGCCGCGGCCGCGCTGGACGAACTCCCGCGCGATCTCCGGATCGTCCAGCGCTCCCCCCGCGAGGAGATCGAGGTACCCGCCCAGGCCGGCCAGCGGCGTCCGGAGCTCGTGGGCGACCATCGCCACGAACCGGTCGCGCTCGCGCTCCCGGGCCCGGAGCTGGGCGCGTTCGGCCTCGTCGGCGGCCCGCCCGGTCGCGGCCGCCAGGGCCGCCAGCAGGTGCCGGAGCGTCGCGGCCGGGAGGCGCGCAGCGGCGACCGCGCCGTCGTCGGGGCTCGCCAGCTTCAGGCCGAGCTGGATCTCCGCCCCGGGGACGTCCAGGCGGAGGAAGCGGTCGACCAGGGGGCCCCGTCGCGCCCGCACGATCGTGATCTCGGCCGGGGATGCCGCGGCACGGACGGCGGCCGGCCGGGCGGCACGGGCCTCGAGCCACGCGGCGAGCTCCCGCGCGTCGCCGGGCTCCTCGCCGAGGGCCGCGCCCACGAGGACGCGACGGGATGGACGGTCCGTCACGATCGCCGCGCGCCGCGCCCCGACGACCCGCGCCACGACTGCCAGGATCTCGGCGACCTGCGTCGCCGCGTCCCCGGAGCCGGCGAGCACGTCGAGGACGCGGGCGAGAAGCGCCCGCTCTTCGTGGACGGCGAGGTCCTCCGTTCGCCGGAAGGCGCGCCGGCGTTCGGCGAACGGCGACGGCGCGGGAATGGCTGGCAGCGACGGGCGCCCGAGATGGTGCTCCATGCACGCCGGAGGGTGCTCGCCGGCACCGCCCCGGGCCATCCTCCGAGCGTCGCGCGAGGGCGGCCGGAAGTACCGCGGGTCAGGGGCGCGAGGTGCTCCGCACCGGGCGGCCGAGCGTCCGGCGGACGACGTCGAGGACCTCCTCGACATACCGGTCGGCCTCGCCGCGCTCGGCGGCCGTCCGCACGCAGCCCTGCACGTGATCCTCCAGGACCATGATGGAGACCGCGTCGATCGCGGCCCGCAGCGCGGCCGTCTGCTGGAGGATGTCCACGCAGTACTCCTCGCGCTCGATCATCCGTCCGATCCCCCGCACCTGGCCCTCGATCCGGCTCAGGCGGCGGAGCAGCTGGGCGCGATCGCGCGTGTAACTGTGGCGGAACGTTGCGTCTTCGTCGCCGTCGCCGGCCGCAGGCTCGACGGGGCGCGTTCCGCGCTGGTCGCCCATCGTCATGGTGGTGGCTCTCCGGGGCGGGTCTCGCGCTCCGATGATACTCCCCGTGGGTATCCGGCGGCACGCCGCCAGGCGGCCGCCCGGCGTGGCCCCAACCCGGCGCCGGACCGGCTAGACTTGGCCCGATGGACCTCCCGGCGCACCATCCCGAGCGGCTCGCCCGTGGCGATGCGGGCTCGGGTCGCGCTCCCTCGGAGCGCTCGGCCCGGTGACCGACGTCCGTCCCCAGTCCGCCTTCGCCCACGCGAGCGAGGCCGAGCTGGCGCGGATCCTCGACTTCTACGAGGTGGCCTGGGAGTACGAGCCGCACACCTTCCCGATCCTCTACGACCGGGACGGGGCGGTGCTCGAGAGCTTCAGCCCCGACTTCTACCTGCCGGAGCTGGACCTGTACGTCGAGATCACGACGCTCAAGCAGCGGCTGGTGCGCAAGAAGAACCGCAAGCTGCGCCGCCTCCGCGACCTCTACCCCGGCCTCCGGATCAAGCTCCTCTACGCGCGGGACTTCCGGGCGCTGCTCCTGAAGTACGGCCGGATCAGCCTCGCCGACGCCCTCAGCGGCGCCCAGGGGCAGGCCACGCCGCCGCGTCGCGACACCGTCGTCGCCGCGTCCCGATCGGGCCGTCCGGCCGCGTCTGCCGCCGCGCCACGCATCGTCCACGGCGACGACCAGCCGGCCGCCCTTCTCGCCCGATCCCGCCGTTCCCGCCGGACGCGGGCCCAGGCTCGAGCCCGCGCGGCCGCGCGGGCCGCCACCGCACCGCTCACGGAGATGAACGCATGAACGGGACCCCGGACCTCGTCGCCGACGTCGCCGAGGTCCTTCTCTCCGAGGAGCAGATCCAGGCCAAGGTCTCCGAGCTCGGGGCCCGGATCTCGTCCGACTTCGCCGGGCGCGAGCTCACCCTCGTCAGCGTCCTGAAGGGCTCGCTGCCGTTCATGGCCGACCTGATGCGGGCGATCACGATCCCCGTCCAGATCGACCTGATGGAGGTCTCGTCCTACG
>CAZVPS010000198.1:0-4289 GCA_964629105.1 uncultured Anaerolineaceae bacterium | reverse complement strand
GCCCCGCCGCCGGCGCCGGACGACCCGGCGGCCCTGCTGGAGCCGGCCGAGCCGGCGCCGCCCGGGTGGCTGCGCCCGGGCTGGCTGGCGGGCCTGCCGATCGCCTGGGCCGCGCTCTGCCTCCTCGCGATCCCCATTGCCGTCTACGTCGTCTCGTACCTGCCGTGGGCCGCCCTGGGGAACCAGATCGTGACTGGATGGCCGGCCGGCCATGACGGGCAGACGCTCCTGGACCTCACGCGCGGCATGTACGACTACCACAACAACCTGCGGGCGACCCACGCCGCGGCCTCGCCCTGGTGGGCCTGGCCGGCCAACCTGAAGCCGGTCTGGTTCTACCAGGAGGGCTTCTCCGGCGGCACCGTCGCGGCCATCTACGACGCCGGCAACCTGGCGACCTGGTGGCTCTCGATCCCCGCCCTCGTCTTCGCCGCGTGGCAGGCGTTACGCCGGCGCAGCCTGGCCCTCGCCCTGGTGGGGATCATGTTCGCCTCGCTCTGGCTGCCCTGGGCGCGCATCGCACGGGCGACGTTCCAGTACCACTACTACACGGCGCTGCCCTTGGTGCTGCTCGCCCTGGCGTACCTCGCAGCCGAGATCTGGCACGGTCCGTCGCGCCGGACGTGGCTCCTCGCCCGGGGCGCAGCCGCGGGCGCGGTGCTGGCGCCGGTGGCGCTCTGGCTCTTCCGCGGTCCGCTGTGCGCCCTCATCGACGTGGAGCGGGCCAATCCGGGGTCCCAGGCGTGCACCCAGGCGGCGGCGCTGCCGATCGGCCTCACCATCCAGGCCGTCGGCCTCATCGCCGTCATCGCCGTCGCCGGCGTCGCCCTCGTCTGGCAGCTCCTGGACGTGGACCGGGCGATGCGCCGCGGGGCGGGACCGGAGCGGACGCGCCCGGCCGTCATCCGGATCTGGCTCACCCTCGCGGGCGGGGTCGCGGCCCTCGTCATCGCCGTCGTCGTCCTGCCTGCGACGCCGCTCATCCAGACCGGCAGCATCCCCGGCGAGCTCCTCGCCCTGCTCCTCCTCGGGATCCTCGGCCCCCTCGCCTGGGTCGTCCTGCGCGCGGCCTCGCCGCGTCGCTTCGTGATCGGCCTCGTCCTGGCGGCTTGCTTCGTCTTCGTGCTCTTCTATCCGAACGTGGCGGGCCTTCCCCTGCCCGACGCCGTCTACAACTGGTACCAGGGCCTGCTGCCGACCTGGCTCTACCCCTTCCAGTTCCCGGTCAACATCGACCCGGCGGTGAGCGTCTCTCTCCTGGGGCCATGGCCAGTGCTTCTCTTCACCGCCGTGATGCTGGCGGCCGGTTTCGTGGCCTACTCGGCGTGGGTCTGGCGGCTGGCGCTCGCCGAGCGGGCGGCGGAGGACGAGGGCGGCGACCCGGACGCGGCCCAGGCCTGAGCCTCAGCCGGGCAGCCGCGGGTCCGGCGGGACCTCGGCCTTGAAGTCGCGGGGCAGCGTCCCCTGCGCCGCGAGGCGGCGGATGACGAAGCCGTAGTAAGCCTCCACGCGGGCCGCGATCCGGTCCCAGCCGAACTCCTGGACGCGGACCAGGCCGCTCTCCGCCATGCGCGCCCGGAGCTCCGCGTCGCCGACGAGCCGGAGGATCGCCTCGGCGAGCTGGCGGTGGTCGCCCGGCGGCACCAGGAGCGCCTGCTCGCCGCGCTTCACGACGCCCTTGTAGCCGTGGATGTCGCTGCAGACGATGGCGGTTCCGGCCGCCATCGCCTCGAGCAGGACGATCCCGAAGCTCTCGCGCCCGGTCGCGGGCGAGACGTAGACGTCCGCCGTCTTGAAGAGCTGGACCTTCTCCTGGTCCGAGACGCGCCCGAGGAACTCCACGCCGCCGAGGCGGCGGGTCATGACGTAGCGGCGCGCCTCGCGCTCGAGCGGCCCGGAGCCGACGACGAGGAGACGGCAGTCGCAGCCAGCCTTGCGGACCATCCGGAATGCCTTGAGCAGGTGGAGGAGGCCCTTGCGCGGCTCCATCCGCCCGACGAACAGGATGTTCGGGTGTCCGTCCTGCCAGCGGGCCAGCGGGACGGCGTGGGCGAATCGGCGCAGGTCCACCCCGTTCGGGATCACCTTGTAGTCGCCCGGCAGGTAGCGATCGGCGAAATGGCGGGCGGCGGCGCTGACGGCGATGCGCCCGTGCAGCCGGCTGGCGGCCACCGGGCCGAGCATCCGGCCACCCAGCTGGTAGCCCGGGGCGTAGCCGGCGAAGGCGTGGAACGTGGCGACGTTCACGCTCCGTGACTCGCGCAGCGTCATGAGGGTCAGGAAGGGGACGAAGGGCTCGTGGAAGTGGAGCAGGTCGAACCGTTCCCGGTCCAGCACGTCCCGGATCTGCGAGCGGTAGCGGGGGGAGACCGTGAGGGTGCCGACGGAGCCGTTGGCCGGCACGGAGAAGCCCTTGCCGATCCGGATGACGTCGCCCTCCGAGCTGCGCTGCAGGCCGTGGCTGGCGGTCAGGATCCGGACGTCGTGGCCGCGGGCGCGCAGGTTCTCGTAGAGATGCCCGACGTGGTCGTTGACGCCGCCGGGGAGCGGGTAGACGTAGGGCGTCACCAGTCCGATCTTCACAGCCGCCCCTCCTCTCCCGCCGGAGCGATCGCCGACGGGTCCAGCGCGGGCGGCCGCCGGTCGCCGCCCGGATAGCCGTGGTCCCGGCCCGACCCGTCCCGGCGGGCCCGGCCCAGGAGCTCCGCCCGCGCGTCGCGGCCGTACTTGCGGAGCTGCTTCCCGAACGTCGGCAGCTGCGACGAGGTCCGGTGGAAGCTCCCGTGCCAGCCGGAGGCACCCGCCAGGATCGCGGCCCGGAGGTCCTCGCCGGTCCGGCCAGCGAACGTCGTCCAGCCCGTCCCCACGCTCGCGGCCTCGTGGGCGTCGCTGTTCCCGACCACGGACAGGCCGCGCTCGGCCGCGAAGGCGACGACGCGGCGGTGCACCGGGCGCCCGAACGTGGTGGGGTTGAACGCCTCCAGGGCATCGGGCCGGACCCGCGGATCGTTCGCGTCCAGCAGTGCCCGCAGGGTCCACGCCTGGGCGCACAGCGGGTAGGGGAAGAGCGGGTGAGCCGGGATCGCGAGGCCACCCTGCTCGTGGATCAGGCCGATCGATTCCCGCAGCGAACGGAGCGGGGGAATCGCCTCCTCGATGAAGAGGGCGAGCAGGTGGCCGCCGCGGGTGGTCACCTCCTCGCCGACGATGACCTCGAGGGGGAGGTCGCGCGCCCGGGCGATCGCGCGGGCGGCGTGCGCCGCGTCGACCCGCTCGTGGTCCGCGATGGCGATCACGTCCAGCTGCGTCTTTTCCAGGGCGAAGGCGAGGATCTCCTCGACGCCGCAGGTGCCGTCCGAGGCAAGGGTGTGGATGTGGAGGTCGGCGCGGCCGTGCGGCCCGGCGGGATCCGGGCCGTGGGTCGAGCGGAGGACCGCGGAGCTCATCGCGCGCGCTCCACGGAGTCCGGCGTCCCGGCGGGCACGCTCGCACCGCCCCGGGGACGCGGCCCCACGGCGTCCCAGATCGGGAAGAAGACGGTCCACCACTGCTCGGGCGCCTCGGCCACCAGGTCCTCGAAGGCGGCCGCGGTTGCGGCGAGGAGCGCCTCCACGCGAGCCCGGCGGGGCAGGTCGGCGGGCGGATGCGGCAGCGTGACGAGCCTGCCCCGGAACCGGTGGCGCTTCGAGCGCCACACGGCCGCCACGTGCAACGGCGCCCCGCCGTCGAGGGCCAGGTAGGCCGGACCGATCGGCAGCGACGCCGGGAGGCCGAAGAGCGGGACGGCCATCCCGCCGCCGGCGATGTCGCGATCGGCGATGAGCCCGGCGGCCTCGCCCCGGGCCAGCGCCGCGCGGAGCTCGCGCCGGGCCTCGTCGAGGCCCACGATCCGGATCCCGACGCTCTCCCGGGCGCGCTGGAGCACGCGCTGGAGCTCGGGGTCGCCGAGCGTCTCCATGGGCGCCGTCACGGGAACCCGGGTGCGGCTGCCGAGGACCGAGCCGACCGCCGCCATCGAGCCGAAGTGGAGCGTGGCGAAGACGGCCGGCCCGCCGGCGGCGAAGGCGGCGTCCACGGCCTCGGGGTTGTCCACGGTGAGGCGGCGGCGGACGTCGCGGGCGATCGCCGCGCCGTGTAGCGTTTCGGCATAGCTGCGCACCGCATGGCGGAACGCGGCGCGGACCAGGCGCTCCAGGGCAGCCGGGTCGCTCGCCGCGGCGCGCGCCCGGGCGCTGCCGCGCCCCTCGGTCGCGAGCCGCTCCACGATGTGGGCGAGGTTGCCGCGGGCG
>CAZVPS010000197.1:0-4322 GCA_964629105.1 uncultured Anaerolineaceae bacterium | reverse complement strand
CGATCCGGCTCACGACGGGTGCCGCCCCCGCCGAGCGGCGGCCGCATCACGGTCAGGCCCGGTGGCGGGGCCCGGTTCGACCCCCTTGCCTGGGAGGCACGCTACGACGGGTGAACCCGCCGGATCGCCGGGTCTGACCCGGATGACCTCGTGGCCGTGCCTGCCACGCATCACGGTCCGGCGGGTGCACTGTCAGTTGCGGCGACTCACCCGTCGGATCGCCCGGCGGATCGCGCATCCAAGAGCCTGGGTCGGCCGTCAGCAAGCCCCCCGGGGCCGTTACGTGCTTGAGCAGCAAGCGGCGACATCGCCGGCCAGCGAGGCAGCTCCGCGCGGCGATGCCGAGACGCAGGATGCAAACCCGCGGCCGGAGGCGCGGCGCCGCTCTGCTATCCTTGCCCGCGTCGGGGTGTGGCGCAGCTTGGTAGCGCACCTGAATGGGGTTCAGGAGGTCCCGCGTTCGAATCGCGGCACCCCGACCATCGATCCAAGCACCGAAATGGCCTCCGGAGAGGACTCCGGGGGCCTTCTGATTCCCGGCCGTTCCCCATGGCATACCCCAACGGGGTTCCGGCCGGCGCCGGCCGCACCCCTGGCGAGGGCCGCGTCCATCCGGTCGGCCGCCCGGCCGAGCATCCTGCCTGTGAGGTGCGCGTCGCGCTCCGCTCCGTTTGCGGCATGGGACGCGCACCGGGCGACCGGAGGCGTTCTACGGTGCGGGGTGCGACTCCATCAGGAGCTGCGTGGTGAAGTCCTTGGCGAGGCGGCTGCCGTCAGCCTCGGGGACCAGGTAGAGGTCGGGAGGCCGGACGTCGCGCGTGGCGGGTGCGATCCAGTCGGCAAGGGTTCGGTTGACGACCAGGGTCCCCCATCGGGCGATCTTTCGCCCGTCGGGCGTCTCCCATTCGATGGTGGCTTCGGTGAGCGGGACCATGGCCCGGCGACTCCGGAAGCTGATGATCGGATCGGTGCCGGGGACCACGTGGATGCTCCCCCGAACGTCGTAAGGCCCGATCCGCAGCTCGACCGGGATCGGACGAGTCCTCGTGCGACGCGTCGGATCACCCCGGGGCCCTCCGACGGCCACGGCATAGATCTCGTCGCGCGCGATTGCGACCGTGTGGAGCGAGAGGCCGTGCCGGTCTTCGAGGCTCTCCAGGTAGGTGTCGACGAACTCGAAGGCTTCGTGATCGTTCATGAGATCGGTCACCCGCCCGGCCGTGAGCGGCAGGTAGCCGAAGGCGAGGGAGTCGCCCGTGTACACGGTCAGCCCGACGACGGGCACCGGCGGCGGGTCGGACGGCGGCTCCTCGGGCTCGGCCGGCGGCGAGGCCCGGAGGAAGATCCGCAGGGACCCCCTCAGCTTCGAGCGCATGGACATGGGCACAACCCTAGGCCCACCGGGCCGCCACGTGCATGGCTCGATGGTCCCGGTGGTGGTGGTCGAATGGGCCTAGCTCTCCGCCGCGCGCCCGCTACGTCAGGAGCTCGTCCATGAGGTGGGACGTGGGCGGGTGGACCGCACTGACCTCGTCCTTGGCGGCGAGCGCCATGCGGATCCCGGCGGGGCAAGGGACGGGGTGCCAGGATGCGATCAGCACGACGTGCCTCCGGCCGGGTCCCTCCGCCCGAGCGGGCCAATCGTCGTCGCGTGGCGAGCCGGTCGCAGGTGCCGGACTGCCCGACCCCGCCGCGGGCGGGACGCATACACTCCCGGGTATGACCGATGAAGCGCGCGGAGGTTGCTGGGCGGGCCCGTATCCCGAGGCGTTCTCGACGCTGGACGAAGCGCAGGTGGCCGGAGTCGGCGACATGGATCCGGGGCGGTTCCGAGCGGCGGCTCACGCGGTCGTCGACGCCATGGCGGACTACCTGGAGACGGTCGAGGGGCGTCCAGTCCTGCCCGCGATCGAGCCCGGCTCCATCCGCCCGGCGTTTCCCGACGTCCTGCCCGAGGGGCCGGAGCCCCTGGGCGCGATTCTCGAGGACCTCGATCGCCTGGTGGTGCCCAACGCCACGCACTGGCAGCATCCCGGGTTCCTGGCCTACTTCTCGACCACCGCGTCGGCTCCCGGGATCCTTGGCGAGATGTGGACGGCCACCCTGGGGCAGAACCCGATGCTGTGGCGCACGTCGCCCATCGGCACCGAGCTGGAGCAGGTCGTCGTCGGCTGGCTTCGCGCGGCCCTGGGGCTGCCGGTCGGGTTCGACGGGCTCCTCACGGACACTGCCTCCACGTCGACCCTCATCGCCCTCGCGGCCGCCCGCGAGGGCGCCGGGCTGCGCGCCGCGGCCGATGGGCTTGCGGCCCGCGCTGCCGGGGGGTCCCCGTTCGTGTACGCCTCCGCTGAGGCCCACAGCAGTGTCGAGAAGGCCTGCATGACCCTTGGCCTGGGGCGGGCCGCCCTGCGGCGGATCCCCGTCGATGCCGACTACCGGATGCGCGTCGACCTGCTCGCCGCCGCCATCAACGAGGACCGCGACACAGGCAATGTCCCGGTCGCCGTCGTCGCCACGATCGGGACGACCTCGTCGACCTCGGTGGACCCGGTGGCCGCGATCGCGGACGTCGCCGCCCGGGAAGGGGTCTGGCTGCACGTCGATGCCGCGTACGCTGGCGCCGTCGCCCTCGTGCCCGCGCGCCGCGGCCCCTTCGATGGTTGGGAGCGCGCCGACTCGATGGTCGTGAACCCCCACAAGTGGCTCTTCACCCCGCTCGACGCGTCCCTCCTCCTGAGCCGCCGGATGGAGGTGGTGCGCGCGGCGTTCAGCCTCGTGCCGGAGTACCTGCGGACGCTCGATCAGGAGCGCCCCGTCCACGACTTCACGGAGTACCAGCCACAGCTCGGGCGCCGGATGCGCGCCCTCAAGCTCTGGATCCTTCTCCGCTACTTCGGCCTCGAGGGCCTCCGCCGCCGGATCGACGCGCACTGCCGCCTGGCCGAGGAGCTGGCGGTCACCGTCGACGCGGACCCCGACTTCGAGCGGCTCGCCCCGGCGCCCTTCTCCACGGTTTGCCTGCGGTGGCGGCCGTCTGACCTCCGCGGGCGGGAGGACGAGCCCGAGGTCCGGGTGCGGCTCGACGCCGCGAACGAGCGCCTGATGGCGGCGGTCAACGCGACCGGCGAGGTCTTCCTGTCGCACACGCGGCTCCACGGCCGCTTCGCCATCCGCGTGGCGATCGGGAACCTGCGGACCGAGCGGCGGCACGTGGGCCGGGCCTGGGACCTGCTCCGCCGGGAGGCAGGCTCGCTCGAAGCCTGAGCCGGGGCGGCGCCGCGACGTGGGTCCCCCAGAGCAACGCGGGACGGCGATCGCCGGGAAGTCCGCTCCATAGCGGAACGTGTACGTCGTGACCCCCGTCGGATCCTCGCGCGTGGCGGCGGTGACCTGGAGGGTTTGTCGGTCGAGGGTCACGACGGCCGTGACACGCCCTCCGTAGAACGGGGAGGTGGCGCGATAGCTCCAGGTCCAGGTGTCGCCGCTGACGGTCACGGACTCGCGCCGCGCGTCGTCCGACGGCATCGTCTCGTTCCAGTAGGGGAGCCCTTTCTTCATAGAGAGCGTGAAATAGCCCACAGAGGAAAGCCTCCGGGGGTCTTTGCACACAGTTCTTGCGCACAGGTGGGCCGGACTACCGCGCCTCCTGCCCCTCCTGGTCGTCGAGCGTCGCCAGGCGCCGCCGCATCGCCTCGGACAGGGCCGCGTCGATCCGACCGGCAGCGACCGCGGCCCGCTTCGGGTCGAGGTCGGCGTAAACGCGGAGCGTCACGTTGATGTCGGCGTGCCCGAGCATCTTGCTGATCACCTCGAGCGGGACGCCCTCGGTCAGGAGCATCGTGGCGTAGGTGTGACGCATCCCGTGAAAGTTGAGCCGCGCGATGCTCGGGCAGCGACCGACCCGGATCCTGAAGGCGTCCCACACGACGCGATGATGCAGGGGTCCGCCGAGTGCGTGCGTGAAGATCAGCCCGTCCGGGTTCGACCAGCGGCCGCCGGCCGCCAGGCGATCGCGCGCCTGCTGGAGGCGGGCGAGCTTCAGCCCGGCGAGCGCCAGGTCGTTCCCGGGAGCGCCTGCTCGCGGCTCCGGTCACCGCGCTGTGGGGTGGGGTGGTTGACCGCGGCTCGACGACACCCGGACCGCGTTCATCAAGACGCTCGTCGCACCGTACGCCGTCCGGCCCCGGCCCGGACGCGCACCGATGCGGGAGGGTCGACCCTGTTGGCCAGATCCGCGAGGAGGTGTAGACTCGCTGCAGCTTCCCCGACTGCACGATCGTGCGTGGCCGCCGTAGCGGCGCTGTCCCGAGGAACCGCCGGGA
>CAZVPS010000196.1:0-4325 GCA_964629105.1 uncultured Anaerolineaceae bacterium | reverse complement strand
ATCGTCGAGCTGGGCCCGCGGCGGCCGACCGGCCTTCGGGTCATGCCCGCATACCCGGAGCACCGCGGGAACCGGAGCATCCAGATCGACGGCATCGCCCGCGCGAACGCGCAGACCGCGCTGGGCGAGACCGTAGAGATCAGATCCTGCACCTTCGAAGTGGCAGGGGCCGTGGTCTTCACACCGGCAACGCCTGCCCCGGCGTTCGGCAACGCGAAGGGCTCCGAGTACCTCGGCCGCGTGCTCGAGGGCCTGCCGGTGACGTCCGGCGACCGCGTGAGGGCGACGCTGATCGGCGGCCAGTACCGGGAGTTCCTGGTCGCCGAGTCAGCTCCGGGTGGGGTAGTGCTCATCGGTCCACAGACGATGATCTCCGTGCAGGGCGAAGGCCTGGCCAGCCGGCCCGAGAAGAGCGGCATCACCTACGAGGATGTGGGAGGTCTCCACCAGGAGCTGGCGCGAATTCGCGAGATGGTGGAGCTGCCGCTGAAGCACCCGGAGTTGTTCGAGCGGCTCGGTATCGAGCCGCCGCGGGGCGTTCTGCTCTACGGGCCGCCGGGCTCCGGCAAGACCCTGATCGCAAAGGCCGTGGCGAACGAGACCGACGCCTCCTTCTTCCACGTCAGTGGACCTGAGGTGATCCACAAGTTCTACGGCGAGAGCGAGGCGCACCTCCGGGCCATCTTCGAGAAGGCCAAGGCCCAGGCACCCTCCATCATCTTCATCGACGAGATCGATGCGATCGCAACCAAGCGCGAGGAGGTGCGCGGGGACCAGGCGGTGGAGCGGCGCGTCGTCGCCCAGCTCCTCGCGCTGATGGACGGCCTCGAGTCGCGCGGGCAGGTCGTCGTGATCGGGGCGACCAACCTTCCGGACGTCCTCGATCCCGCGCTGCGGCGGCCGGGTCGCTTCGACCGGGAGATCGAGATCGACGCGCCCGATCGATCAGGCCGACGGGGAATCCTCGAGATCCACACGCGGGGCATGCCGCTCGCGCCGGACGTGAGCCTCGACCGCCTGGCGGAGACGACGCATGGGTTCGTGGGGGCCGACTTGGCGGCGCTCGGTCGAGAGGCCGCGATGGCCGCCCTGCGCCGGGCGATGCCGCGCCTCCACCTCGAGGACGGCCAGATCCCCTACCAGTTCCTTCTCGAGCTGGAAGTCGGCATGGATGACTTCCTCGAGGCGCTCAGAGAAGTCGAGCCGTCGGCCCTCCGGGAGGTCTTCACGGAGATCCCGGAGGTGCGCTGGGGCGACGTGGGCGGGCTTGAAGAGGCCAGGCGGGTGCTCACGGAGACCATCGTGTGGCCGGTCCAGCACCCCGACATCTTCCGGGAGGCGGGCACGAGGCCGCCGAAGGGGGTCCTTCTCAGCGGGCCGCCCGGGAGCGGCAAGACGCTGCTGGCCAAGGCCGTGGCGACTGAGACCGGCGTCAACTTCATCTCCGTGAAGGGGCCGGAGCTGCTGTCCAAGTGGGTCGGCGAGTCAGAGAAGGCTCTGCGCCAGGTGTTCCGCAAGGCGAGGCAAGCGAGCCCGTGCATCATCTTCTTCGACGAGATCGACGCGCTCGTCCCGATCCGGGGCGCCGGAGCGGAGGTGGCGGAGCGCGTTCTCAGCCAGCTCCTCACCGAACTCGATGGGGTCGAGGAACTCAAGGGCGTGACCGTGGTGGCAGCCACCAACCGTCCTGACATGCTCGACCCGGCCCTCTTGCGGGCCGGCCGGCTTGAAGTCAGGCTCGAGCTTCCGCTGCCCGACGAGGCGGCGCGACGGGAGATCTTCGCGATCCATACGCGGGCCAAGCCGCTCGCCGACGATGTCGACCTTCACCGGCTGGCGGCCGAGAGCGACGGGTTGAGCGGCGCGCAGATCGAGGCGATCTGCCGCAGGGCAACGATGCTGGCGATCCGGGAGGTACTCGATCCCGGCCCGGGCTCCCCGGAGCCCGGCGCGCTCCTGGTGACCGCCAGGCACTTCCAGAGCGTGCTCGATGACGTCGGCCGGCCGGGATCCTGATGAGACGCGTGGTCCTGGTTCCGCTCGTTCATGACGAAGCGGACCTGGGCACGGCCGGTCCGACCCTCCTGGCGGAGACCATCCGCCTCGCCGGACCAGAGCGCTGGGCCGCCCACACGGAGACGCTCACTCGCTACTGGGCTGAAGTCGCCGCCTTCCTGCAGAGCATGGACCCCAGCCGGCTCAAGCTCTACCAGGACGGACTCCCGGTGGGCGGGCCGGTGGCGAGGGCGGTCGTCGAGGAGGCCGCGAGGAGGGGCAGCCGGAACTACCGGCTCCTTCTCGATCTCATCGACCGCGGCGCGGAGCTCCGCCGGACCGAAGACCCGGAGCTCCTGCGGCAGGAGCACGACCTCCTGGCGCGGGAGGCGTCAACCCCCCGACCGGGGAGCGGCCGGCCGGGCGAGCACCGCGCGGTGCCGGATCCCGAGGAACGTGGCCGCCTCCTCCGAGAGCGGGACGAGTTCATTGCGCGAACCATCGATGCCACGCTCAAGGAGGGGGAGGTCGGCATCCTGTTCCTTGGCGCAGAGCACCAGGCCACCGCACGCCTGGCGCCGGACATCGTCGTCCAGCCGCTCAAGGATCCGAGGCTCGTGAAGGCGTACTTCCAAGCCCTCCTTGCGCCCGGTCACGACAGGGAGCGCGTTCGGCTCGCCTCGTACCTCGTTTCGCCCATTCGGTGAGCGTGCCACCCGGAGCGGCAGGCGATCGCGGAACGGGTGATCCCCCTTGTGCGGCGCACACCTGACATCGGCCGTGACCGGCAGCGGAGCCAGGCCGATGCGCGGAAGCCGCGGTCTAGCGGTCCAGGACCAGTCGGACGCCGAGGATTGCCGCTTGGGTTCGGTCAGAGACCTCGAGCTTGCTGATGATGTTGTGAACGTGCTTCTTGACCGTCACCTCCGCCAGGAAGAGTTCGCTGCAGATCGTCCGGTTGTCGTGCCCCTGGGCGAGCAGTCGAAGGACCTCAAGCTCGCGCTCGGTGAGGCGAGCACCGAGGGACGCGCTGATGGCTCGGTTTCCGCCGGGATGCAGGAGCCCATCGACGGCCCGACGCAAGAGGCCCGCCTCTACCAGCGCCCCACCCTCGACGGCGGCATGTATGGCGTGGTCGAGCAGCTCGCGCGAGCAATCTTTGGTGACGTAGCCCGCCGCTCCTGCATGCAGCGACTCGATGACGAAGGCCTCGCTGTCGTGGATCGTGAGCATGACGACGGCTGTGTTGGGATGGCCTTCGATGATCTGCCGCGTCGCCTCGAGGCCGTCCATGTCGGGCATCCTGATGTCCATGAGAACGACGTCGGGCTCGAGGATATCCACCTGCTGAACCGCCTCGCGGCCGTTGGTCGCCTGGCCGATCACCTCGATCCCTGGCGAGTCCTGCAGCATCGTGCACAGCCCTTGGCGCACGAGCAGGTGATCGTCTGCCAGCAGGACCCGGATCACGCCTCCGCACCCTGATAATGAACTGGGATCCGGACGCTGACCCTGGTGCCCCTGCCGGGCTGGCTTTCGAGGCGGCAGACACCGCCGACGAACTCGGCGCGTCGTCTCATGCTCAGGAGCCCGGTGGTGCGTCGTCCGTCCAGTGCGGTGGCAGCGTCAAAACCGACCCCGTCGTCGACGATCTCGGCCGCGACGCCGTCCACGTCACAGGTCAAGGAGACCCTTACCTTCGTAGCACGAGCGTGCCGCTTGACATTCACGATCGCCTCATGGAGGACCCGGTAGAGGGCCACCTCGATCAGCCGCGGCAGGCGCTCGGGACAGAGGAGCGTTGCCTCCGTCTCGCAGCCCGAGTCGCGCTCGAGCTCGCGCATCATCTCGCCGACGAGGAGAGGCAACCCGCGCTTCTCGAGCTGGGGCGGGTTGAGATCGTCCATGATCGTCCGCGCCTCTCTGAGCGCCTGCTTGAGCCCCTTCGAGCCGCGGATGACGGCCCTCCGAGCCTCTGGTGAGTCGTGCGTCAGGCGCCCGAGGGTTCGAAGGTCCTGAAAGACGGAGACGACGGTCTGCACCAGCCGGTCGTGAATCTCGTAGGCGAGCCGCTCCAGCTCCTCCTCCTGCGCTTGCAGGAGACGCTCGAGGGCCGTTCGCTCTGCCTGCGGAGGGAGGGTCGCCTCTGCTCCCCGTCCATTCGATGCCGGGCGCTCGATCGCGAAACCTACCCGCTCTTGCTGCATCCGCGGACCTGCCTCCACTCCTCGGCCTCACTATCCCCGCCGATCTCGGCTCGTATCCGGTCGATCTCACCAGTCACATAGAGGTGAAGGAGGGACGCCTCGATTGACCGCCAGATCGAAGGC
>CAZVPS010000195.1:0-4363 GCA_964629105.1 uncultured Anaerolineaceae bacterium | reverse complement strand
GCGCGTCGGCGAGGGCCGCGGCGTCCTCCCTCGACCCCGCCACGGAACCGCAGACGGCCGCCGAGGCGACGACGACGTCGCCGTCCTCCAGCGCGTCGAGGGCCGGCACGCGCGCGCGCAGGACGCGGACCCACGCGATCTCGCGCGCGGCCTGCTCGGGCGCGATCGGCCCGGCCACCGCGGCGGCCGGTAGGAGGGTGCCCCGGAGCTCGTCGAGCGTGGCCATCGCAGGGATTGTCGCGCCTCGTGCCGGGCTCAGGTGGCCCGCCGGCGCGCGACCAGGTCCTCCAGGAGCCTGCCGAACTCGCGGCGGAGGTCGACGGAGCGGTCGGCGCGGGCGACGAGGCGCAGCTCCCCCGACGGCGCGAGGCGGGCCCAGGTCCGGCGGCGCGGGAAGTAGAACGTCAGCGAGAGCCCCACGATCAGGAGAAGGAAGCTGCCCCAGACGATGGAGGCGCCCGGGTCGCGCTTCACGATGACGCCCGAGAAGGCGGACAGCTTCTCGAACGTGATCCGGAGGTCGCTCGTCTCGACGACGTAGGTCCGACCCGGGGCGGCGCCGCCCACGAAGACGGTCTCGACGCGGGGGCTGCCGGCGGCGTCCTCGCCGACGATCCGGTAGCCGACCACGACCAGCGAGGTCGCGCCGGCGGCGTCCTGGCCGAGCAGCATCTCGAGGCCCTCGTCGCGCCCGGGGATCGAGAAGCGCCCGTACGGCCGCCCCGCGTTCACCTCGTCGAGCGGGATGGGCCCCGCCCACAGGAGGCGCCCGGCCCCGTCGCGGATCGCCAGGTCGACGGCCGGCCCGAAGAAGTTCTGGTGGAACGTGTAGCCGGCCGCCGCCAGCGGGTCGTTCACCCGGATCACCTTGCGCGCGATCTCCCTGCCGTCGCGGTAGACCGCGAGGTCGGTCGTGAAGTCGGTGAAGCGGCCCTCCGGGTCGCGCGGCGCCGTGAAGCCCAGGCTCTTGACGGAGACGAGGCCGGCCGACCCGATGCTCTCGACCGGGAGCGCCTGGCCCTCGGGCAGGAGGATCCCGGTCTCGAAGCCGAAGCGGCTCGTGATCGCCGCCGCGAGGATGAACCCCACCAGCCCGGCGTGGGTGATGAGGGTGAACAGCTTCGCGTTCTGGTGGCGGTCACCGTATAGGAAGCGGGCGCCGCTGGCCCCCTCCTCCACGCGGACCCGGAAGCCGGCGCGGCGCAGCGCCGCGTGGACGTCCTCGGCGCGGAGCCCCCCGGCGATCACCGCCCGGTCCGGCAGCGCCGGATCGAAGAACGCGTCCGGCTGCACGACCCGGACGTCGCGGGCGGAGCGCCAGAGGCGGGGCGTCCGGTCCAGCGTGCAGACGACGATGGAGACGGCGAGGAGGGCGAGGAGCGCGGTGAACCACCCGGCGGTGAAGACCCGGAAGAGGCCGAGCGCCTCGAAGAGGTCCGTCGGCATGGTGCCGAGGGCGGGCTCCACGCGGGCCCGCACGATCGCGATCTGCTCGGCGTAGTCGGCCGGCGAGCGGAGGGCGACGCCGGGTAGCTGCGGGACCACGATCCCGACGACGCCCGCGAGGGCGATCGCGATGATCTGGGCGACGGCGAAGCGAACCGAGGTGAGGAGGCCGTAGATCGCGCGACCCGGTCGGGCGAGGACGGTCATCCGGCCGCGCGGTCGACCTCGAGCGCAGAGGCGCGGGCGGCCTCGAGCGCCTGCGCCGCGTCGGCGAGGAGGTCGTCGGCATCCTCGATACCCACCGAGACACGCAGCAGGCCGGGGGCGATCCCGGCCTCCGCGAGCTCCGCCGGGCCCAGCTGGCGGTGGGTCGTGGACGGCGGGTGGACCACGATCGTGTGGATGGACCCCAGGGAGGCCGTCCGCTCCGGGATCCGGAGGGCGTCGACGAAGGCGCGCGCCGCCGCGGCGCCTCCTGCGAGCTCCACCGCGAGCATCCCGCCGCCCGCCGCCAGGAGGCGGGCCGCGACGGCGTGGTCGGGGTGCGACGGGAGCATCGGGTAGAGGACGCGCGCCACGCCCGGCGCGGTTTCCAGGAAGGCCGCCAGGCGGGCGGCCGTGGCGGCGTGGCGCTCCATCCGGAGGGCGAGCGTGGGAATCCCGCGCAGAACGAGGAAGGATGAGAACGGCGCCAGCGTGCCGCCGGTCTCCACGTGGAGGGCCCGGACGGCCTCGATCCTCGCGCTCGAGCCCACGACGACGCCGGCCAGCACGTCCGAGTGGCCGGAGAGGTACTTCGTCGCCGACTCGACGACGAGGTCGGCGCCGTGCTCCAGGGGCCGGCAGAGCGCCGGCGAGGCGAAGGTGTTGTCGACGACGACGGCCGCGCCGTGCCGGTGGCCGAGCGCCGCCAGCGCCGGGAGGTCGGCGACGGCGATCGTCGGGTTCGAGATCGTCTCGAGGTAGAGGATCCGGGTCGGCGCCGCGGCCAGGGCCGCCTCGACGGCGGCGTGGTCCGCCGGGTCGACGAACGCGGTCTCCACGCCGAACCGGGCAAAGACCGTGGTGAAGAGCGCGCGCGTCGTGCCGTAGAGGCTCCGCGTGGCGACGATCCGGTCCCCCGTCCCGACGAGCGAGCCGACCGCGAGATGGATCGCCGCCATCCCGGTCGCCGTCGCGAACCCGGCCTCCGCCCCGTGCAGCTCGGCCGCGGCGTCGGCCAGGGCGTCCACGGTCGGATTGCCCAGCCGCGCGTAGACGTAGCCCTGGGTGACCCCCGTCGTGACCGCGCCCAGCTCCTCCGCGTCGGCCGACGAGAAGGTGACCGCCTGGTAGATGGGGACGGACGTCGGCCGCTGGTCGACGCGGGGGGCCCGCGTGGCAGCGCGGATCGCCCGCGTCGTGAAGCCGTCCATGGCAGCCGATGCTACACCGCGGGCGACGGGCGCCAATCGGCGGGGCGACGGGCGCCCGTCAGCGGGGCTCGCGGTCCCTTCCCGCAACCGTGGCGACCGGTTCGGCGCGCTCGGCCGCGCTCGTCGGGCGCCCGGGACCGACCGCTTCCCGCGCCGGGCGGCCGTTCGGGCGTCGGCGGGCGAACCGCTTCACGTCGTACATCGCGTCGTCCGCGGCGGCCATGATGTCGTCGAGCGACCGGCCGGGCGTCCACTCGCCGAGCCCGATCGAGACGCCGATCGGGATTCGCTCCCCCCGCTCGCCAAGCTCGGCGGCGGCCACCCCCTGGCGGATCTTGTCGGCAACGACGCGGGCTCCGTCGCGGTCGGTCTCGGGGAGCAGCACGACGAACTCGTCGCCGCCGAGGCGGGCCGGGGTGTCGATGCGCCGCACGGTCTCCCGGACCACGCCGGCCACGATCGTGAGGGCCCGGTCCCCCACCCGGTGGCCGTACGTGTCGTTGATCTCCTTGAGGCCGTCGAGGTCGGCCATCAGCAGGCAGAAGCCGCGCCGGTAGCGCGTGGCCCTGTCGATCTCGCGTTCGACGGCCGCGATGATGTACCCGCGGTTGGCGAGCCCGGTCAGGGCGTCGATGGTCGAGAGCTGGACGGCCGCGTCGCGGGTCCGCCGCTGCTCGCGGGCGACCACCATCGCGACGTAGGCCAGGAGGGCGAGGGCCGTCAGGTTCACGGCCACGATGGCGAGGGATCCCGGGTCCGGTGCGACCCCGCCCGCGGCGACCACCACGGCGACGGCGTAGCCGCCGATGGCCACCACGGCGAGGGCGACCGTCACGAGAGGCCGGACCACGAGAGCCGCTCCCGCGACGACGAGCGGGTAGGCGTAGAAGAACGGGCTCGTGGCGCCTCCGGTGAGGGACACGACGATGCTCACGAGGGTGATCGCGACCGCGCCCTCGACGACGAACCGGACCGCGCCGAGACCGGCGGCCGGAAGGACGTCGTGGGCGACGATGATGAAGACGCCACCGATGGCCAGCACGAGGAGGAGCGGATCCTCCGCGGCGGGCCAGAGCCCGGTCGCGTAGACGACGGCCGCCGTGGAGAGGAGGTAGGCCCAGCTCGCGACCCGCACGACCCGGTCGTAGGCCGCGGCCGGGACGCCGTCCCCCAGCACGGAGGAGGGATCGAGCGCGGCGATCGCACGGATGTCGAGCGCCGCGAAGCCGGCGGCGCCGTTGCGCCTTGCCCCGCTTCGCTCGCCGAGCCGGCGCGCGAGTGCGGGCCCAGCGACGATCCACAGAAGCGCGATATCCAGCACGACGACGGCGCCGAGCCCTGCCGCGAGCCAGGCGTTCGTCACAGTTCTCCTTCTTCCGGCTCGCGCACCCCGCCACGCGGAGTCCGGCATCTTTCGGGATTCTCGCACGCCGGCCCGCGGGGCGAAGGGCCGCGGCGCCGGAACGGTGCTCCCGCGCACCGGGACCACGACGGCGCCGGCC
>CAZVPS010000194.1:0-4371 GCA_964629105.1 uncultured Anaerolineaceae bacterium | reverse complement strand
CGCGTCGACCCCGCTCACTCGCCGCGCGGCTGGGCGAAGATCATGCGCCCCGCGATCGTCTGCAGGACCCGCGTGACCACCACCCCGATCTCGTGGTCGAGGTGGCGCGCGCCGCCCTCGACCACGATCATCGTCCCATCGTCGAGGAACCCGACGCCCTGGCCCGCCTCCTTGCCCTCCTGGATCACGCGGACGCGCAACTCCTCGCCGGGCAGGACGGCGGGCTTCATCGCGTTCGCCAGCGAGTTGACGTTCATCACGCGGAGCCCCTGGATCTCGGCGACCCGGTTCAGGTTGAAGTCGTTCGTCAGGATGATCCCGCTGCGCGCCCGCGCCATCGCTACGAGCTTGGCATCCACCTCCGGGATCTCCGGATGCGTCTCGTCGGCGATCTCCACGGGCACGCGGTCCTCCTTCTGGAGACGGGCCACGATCTCGAGACCGCGGCGCCCGCGCGCCCGCCGCATGGCGTCGGGGCTGTCGGCGATCCGCTGGAGCTCCTCGAGCACGACGCGCGGCACGACCAGCGTGCCCTGCAGGAACCCGGCCTCGGCGATGTCGGCGATCCGGCCATCGATGATCGCGCTCGTGTCCACTACGGCGTGCGGCTCCCCGCGGCGCGGCGCGGCCGCCTCCTCGCCCCGCCGCCGGACCAACCCGATCGCCTCGGCGGCGGAGATGAGGTCGTGGCGCTTGGCGACGGTCAGGCCGGCCATCCCGAGGCCCAGGATGACCGAGACCCCGACCGGCATCCAGGTGCCAAAGGGGGCCGGGAAGGCGGCCATCGGGAAGCCCAGGAGGAGGCCCATCACGAGGCCGAGGACGAGGCCAAGGACGGCCGTCACGAACTCCGCCGTCGAGAGCTCCTGCACCCAGCGGATCAGCCAGGCGGCGGGAACGACCGTCAGGTAGGGGAGGACGGCGAACCCGACGACGAGCCAGGCGACGAGCCACAGGGCGATGAGGGCGCCCGCATAGGCACCCTGCCCGAAGATCCCGGTGCCGCCCACCACGAATGAGAGGGCGACGAGAAGGCCCAGGGCGGCGCCGAGGAGACGGATGACGCGGGTCACGGGCCGAGAGCCTAGCACCGCCGACGGGCGGCGTCAGGTCCCTGGCCGCCGGCGAAGCCGTCCATCAGCCCGGCCCCCCGCCCTCCAGGGCGCCGGCGAGGGCGTCGCGCACCGTGGCCACGGGAACCACGTCCATTCCCGCGACCGCGGGCGGCCCCGATCGCGTCCTCGGCACGAGCGCGCGCGCGAAGCCCAGGCGCGCAGCCTCGCGGAGCCGGCGTTCCGTCCCCCCGACGGCCCGGAGCTCGCCCAGGAGCCCGACCTCGCCGAAGGCGACGGTGCCGGGCCGCACCGGACGATCCCGCAGGGTCGAGGCGAGGGCGATCGCCAGGGGCAGGTCGAGCCCCGGATCGGCGACCGCGATGCCGCCGGCCAGGTTCGCGTAGACGTCGTGGGTCCCGAGGCCGACCCCGGCCCGCCGGCCCAGCACGGCCACGAGGAGGGCGAGCCGGTTGGGGTCGAGGCCGATCGCCGTGCGCCGGGCGGTCCCGTAGCCGGTCGGCGCGACGAGGGCCTGGACCTCGACGAGCAGCGCCCGGCTGCCCTCGAGCGTGGCGGCGACGACACTTCCCGGCGCCGGGACCGGGTGCTCGACCAGGAAGGCGCGGGCCGGATCGGCCACCTCCCGGAGGCCGGCCTCGACCGTCTCGAGGACACCCACCTCGTCGGTCGCCCCGAACCGGTTCTTGGAGGCGCGGACGAGGCGCAGGGTCCCGCCGCGCTCGCCCTCGATCGACACGACGGCGTCGACGAGGTGCTCCAGGGTCTTCGGGCCCGCGATGCTCCCGTCCTTCGTGACGTGGCCGACCAGGATGACCGCGATCCCCTCCCCCTTGGCCAGCTCCATGAAGCGGAGCGCCGCCTCGCGGACCTGGCCGACGCTCCCCGCCGGACCGTCCAGCTCGTCGAGCGTCGCGGTCTGGATAGAGTCGACGATCACCGCCGCCGGGCGCAGGACGCGAGCCGCCGCGACGATCCGCTCGACATCGTGATCGGCGAGTATCCGGATGGCCGCGGCCGCCGGCCCGGCAAGAAGACCAAGGCGGTCGGCGCGCAGCCGAACCTGGCCGCCCGACTCCTCGCCCGTCGCGTAGAGGACCGGGCGTCCGCCCGCGGCCAGGCCGGCCGCGGCCTGGAGGAGGAGCGTGGACTTCCCGATCCCCGGCTCGCCGCTGACAAGGATCAGCGATCCCGGGACGATCCCGCCCCCGAGGACCCTGTCCAGCTCGCCGAGCCCCACGGGCAGGCGAGGGACCACCTCGTCGGCGAGGGACGCGAGGAGCACCGGCTCGGGGGCGGCCCCGGCGACGCGCGCCCGGGCCGTGGCCGGGACCTCGCGAACGACGGTCTCGACGAGCGAGTTCCAGGCACTGCAGGCGCGGCACTGCCCCTCCCAGCGGAGGAAAGCCTCACCGCAGGCCTGGCAGACGTAGCGGCTCTGCGGCCGCGCCACGGCGTCTAGACGGCCTCGACGACGGCGGGCGTCTTCTCGTCGGCGGCCTCGATCGAGAGCCCCGCCTCCTCGCCCTTGTCGACCACGATGGTCGTCCCGGGCTTGTGGCGGCCCAGCAAGAGCTGCTCGGCGAGGACGTCCTCGATCATGTTCTGGATCACGCGGCGCAGCGGCCGGGCCCCGTAGGCGACGTCGTAGCCCATCTTGATGATGTGGTCCTTGGCGGCCTGGGTGACCTCGAGCGACATCTGCTGGGCCCGGAGCTGGTCGCGCACCCGGGCCAGCATGAGGTCGACGATCTGGCGGATCTCGTCCTGCGTCAGGGAGCGGAAGACGATGGTGGAATCGATCCGGTTCAGGAACTCCGGCCGGAACGCGGTCTTGAGCTCCCGCTCGACCTTCTCGCGCATCAAGTCATGGGAGGCCTCGGCGCGGGCTGCCTCGGTCTCGCCCTGCGCGCGGAAGCCGAGGGACGAGTTGGTCTGGAGCTGCCGGGCGCCCAGGTTCGAGGTCATGATGATGATGGTGTTGCGGAAGTCGACGCGCCGGCCCTTGGCATCCGACAGGTGCCCGTCCTCCAGGATCTGGAGGAGAATGTTGAAGACCTCGGGATGCGCCTTCTCGATCTCGTCGAGGAGGATCACCGCGTAGCTCTTGCGGCGGACGGCTTCTGTCAGCTGGCCGCCCTCGTCGTACCCGACGTAGCCCGGCGGGGCACCGACCAGCCGGCTCACGTTGTGGCGCTCCATGAACTCGCTCATGTCGACCTTGATGAGCGCGTCCTCGCTGCCGAACATGAACTCGGCGAGGGCCTTGGCGAGCTCGGTCTTGCCGACGCCCGTGGGGCCGAGGAAGATGAACGAGCCGATCGGGCGCTTGGGATCCTTGAGGCCGGCCCGGGCGCGGCGAACGGCCCGCGCGATCGTGGTGATCGCCTCCTGCTGGCCGATCACCCGCTTGTGGAGGTGATCCTCCATCTGCAGGAGCCGCTCGGACTCCTCCTGGGCGAGCCGGGTGACCGGGATTCCGGTCCACATCGCGACGATCTGCGCGATCTCCTCCGCGTCCACCGTCGGCTGGTCGCCCGCGACCTGGGCCTGCCACTCGCCCCGGAGCGCCTCGACCCGGTCCTTGGCGCCGCTCTCCAGCTCCCGGAGACGAGAGGCCTCGTCGTACTCCTGGCCGTTGACGGCGGCGTCCTTGTCGCGCCCGAGCCGATCGAGCTCCTTCTGGGCCTCTCGGAGGGCCGGCGGGGCCGAGGCATAGCGCAGCCGGACGCGGCTCGCCGCCTCGTCGATCAGGTCGATCGCCTTGTCGGGGAGATGGCGGTCCGTGATGTAGCGGATCGAGAGATCGGCGGCGGCGCGGAGGGCGTCGTCGGAGATGGCGACCTTGTGGTGCTGCTCGTAGCGCTCGCGGATCCCGAAGAGGATCTCGACCGTCTGCTCGAGCGTCGGCTCCTCGACCATGACCGGCTGGAAGCGGCGCTCCAGCGCGGCGTCGCGCTCGATGTACTTCCGATAGTCGTCGAGGGTGGTGGCGCCGATGCACTGCAGCTCGCCGCGCGCCAGGGGCGGCTTGAGGATGTTCGCCGCGTCGATCGCGCCCTCGGCCGCACCGGCCCCCACGAGGGTGTGCAGCTCATCGATGAAGAGGATCGCGTCGTTCGTGGCGCGCAGCTCCTCGATGATCTTCTTGAGGCGCTCCTCGAACTCGCCCCGGTACTTCGTCCCCGCGACGAGTGACCCGATGTCCAGGGTCAGGACGCGCTTGTTGGCCAGCGTCTCGGGAACGTCGTTGTTGACGATCCGGTGGGCCAGGCCCTCGACGACCGCTGTCTTGCCG
>CAZVPS010000193.1:0-4410 GCA_964629105.1 uncultured Anaerolineaceae bacterium | reverse complement strand
GGCGACATGCGGACGATGCCGGGGCTGCCCTCGCACCCCGCGGGCGAGAAGATCGACATCGACGCCGACGGGAACGTCGTCGGGCTCTTCTGATCGCGGGCGCGGCTCCGGCGGGGCCGGACGAGGTCGATCAGGGCGCCGCCAGGGCGCGCTCCACCTCGGCGAGCTCATTGCCCGTGACGTGGGTGCGAGAGGTCTCGGCAAGGAAGCGCTCGATGGTGCGGGCCGGGTCCGCCAGGAACGGGCGCTTGCCGGCGCCCTGCGCTGCAACCGCGCCTCGGTAGGCGACGACGGTGCCCCCGGGTCGGGCGATCGTGAACCCGTGGTATCCGAGGCCGCCCACGGGCGGCTCGCCCTGCGCGCCGGGCAGCGCCGCGAGGGCCGTCTCCAGGGCGGCTGCCTCCGCGTCCGTCAGCGTCCACGACGGATCGGCCCGGCCGGAGTAGAGGCCAAGGGTCACCCGTACCGGTCCGGCCGTGCCGGCCGTGCCGGGGGTATCCGCGAGGGAGGGACTCGCGGTCGGGGTCCCGCTCCCACCGCAGCCGGCCAGCAGCAGCAGGCACAGCAGGCCGCCGACGAGGCCAACCGCCGGGCGGGCGCGGCCGGTCAGGCCGGATCCCCCCGGGAGGGGTCGGTGCCGGAGTCGTCGTCGAGGTCGTCGTCCGCCCCGAGCTCGTGGTCGCCGCCGTCGGCCTCGCCCTTCGACCGGTCGCCGAAGGGTGAGCCGACGACCTCCTCCCACGGCGCGAGCAGCAGGTCCAGCTCGTCGTCTTCCAGGAGGTCCTCGAGGACGACGGCGTAGGCGGCGTCGAGCACGATGGGCACGGCCGCCATGCGCGGCCCGATCTCCTTCGTGCTATCGCCTGTTGCGGCGACGCCCGCCGGGAACCAGTGCGTCGTGCTGGACGCCCAGGCCGCCACCTCGTCGCCGACGGCGCGGACGGCCTCGAGGCGCCGGGCGCGCCGGGCGATCTCCCGCAGCCGGGTCCGGAGCTCAGCCCGGGCGGCGACGTCCCGGTCGTCCTCGGCCGTACCCACGGAGCCGCCGCCGGCCGCGGCGAGTGCCGCGACGGCCCCCGGGTGGAGGTGGTCGAGGTCGTCGAGGAGGCGCTCGGCGGCGATCGAGTTCGGCCCGTACGGCGCGCTCACCGGCGACTACAGCGACGTGGAGACGTAGAGGCAGAACGCGACGACGAGCCCGGCGCCCACGCCGAGGATCCCCGCGCCCCAGGCCGCCCAGCCGATGGGCCCGAGCGCCGCCCCGTGCTCGTCGTGCTCGTCGTGGTCGCCGTGCCCGTGACCGGCGTCGTCCGGCTCGTGGGCGGGCGGATGCTCGTTAGGGATCGTCTCGCTCATGACCGGCATTCTAGCCCCGCCGGTTCGCCCCCCGATGCGGCGCGCGCGGGCATTTCGCCGCGCGGGGCGGGGTAGACTCGGCCGGCGATGCTCACCCTCGTCCTGACCCGCCACGGCCTGACCGACCGCTCGGATCCCGAGCAGCACCTCGGCCAGGGGATCGACATCGGGCTTTCGGCCGCCGGCCGGGCCCAGGCGGTCGCGCTGGCGGCGCGGATCGCCGACGAGCGCTTCGACCGCATCCTCAGCAGCCCCCTCCGCCGCGCGATGGAGACCGCCGAGACGGTGGCCCGCGGCCGGACGGTTGAGGCCGACCCGCGGCTCATGGAGATGGACTACGGATCCTGGGAGGGCCTGATGTACGACGAGATCGACGCGCGCGATGCCGCCCTCCGGGCCCGCTGGGTCGCCGACCCGGAGGCGCTCGCCTGCCCGGGCGGCGAGTCCGGCGCCGACGTCGCCGTGCGTGCCAGATCCTTCCTCGCGGATCTCCTGGGGTGGGCTGCGGAGCGGGACGCGGCGGACCCGGTTGTGTTCGCCGTCGCCCACGCCACGCTGAACCGGGTCCTCCTGTGCGTCGCCGTCGGCATCCCCGTGAGGGAGTACCGGCGGCGCTTCACGCAGGGTCAGGCGAACCTGACCGTCCTGCGCTGGCCAACGGGCGCGCCGCCCGAGCAGGCGCGGATCCTGGCGGTCAACGACACGTCGCACGTCGCAGCGCCCGGCCAGGCGCCGTGGGAGCCGGCGCCGGGCGCCTGATCCGGCCGTCGCCCACCGGGCCTACGGCGCGGGCGCGTCCTTCGACCGGCGGGAGCGCAGCTTCCGGGCGATGAACGCGACGACCACCACGGCCAGGACGGCGAGGACGACGTACTCGGAGCGCTTCAGCCACGGGCCGATCTCCTCCCAGCCCGCGCCCAGGAAGACGCCAACGCCAACGAGGAAGGTCACCCAGACGGCCGAGCCGATGACCGTGTAGACGGTGAAGGGCAGCAGCGGCATCCGGCCCACGCCCGCGGCGAAGGAGACGAGTGACCGGACCACCGGGACCACGCGCCCGACGAGGCTGGCAGCCGCGCCGTACTTCGCGAAGAACCCCTCGGTGCGGTGAAGATCGTCCGCGTCGAAGAGGAGGTACCGGCCCCAGCGCAGGATGAGCGGCCGCCCGCCGTAGTAGCCGATCGCGTACGCGATCCAGGCGCCCACCAGCGACCCCGCGACCCCGGCGACGACAGTCAGAACGAAGCTCCACGGCTGGCCCGTGATCGGCTCGATTGCGCTGCCGCTCCCTACCAGGAAGCCGGCGAAGGGAAGGACGATCTCGCTCGGAATCGGGATGATGACGCTCTCGATGGCGACCCAGAGCGCCACCCCGACGTAGCCGACCGCTTCGTAGATCTGCGTCACCAGGTCGCGGACCGGCCCGTTGAGGAAGTCGAACACGGGCGGAGTCTAGCGGCTGTCGCGCCGCACTATGCTGGACGACATATGGCTCCACCGACGGATCCCCTCGACCTCCTGGGCGGCCCGCACTTCGAACCCGGCCGGCCGGCGCCCGGTGGCGCGGCCGGCGGCATCGTCCTGACGGGCGCCGACCTGACGATCGCGGACGTCGAGGCGGTGGCCCGCGGCGGGGCCGGTGTCGTCCTCGACGGCGACGCCCGCGTCCGGATGGAGGAGGCGCGCGCCGTCGTCGAGCGGCTCGTCGCTGCCGGCGAGGTCGTCTACGGGATCACGACCGGGTTCGGCGACCTGGCGACGACGTTCATCCCGCCGGCCGACGCACGGCGGCTCCAGGAGAACCTCCTCGTCAGCCACGCGGTCGGCGTCGGACCGGCGCTCCCGCGGGACGTGGTGCGGGCCATGCTCCTCCTGCGCGCCAACACCCTGGCCCTCGGCCACTCGGGCTGCCGGCCGGCGGTCGTGGAGCGCCTGCTCCGGTTCCTCGAGCTCGGGATCCACCCGATCGTGCCCGCCCAGGGGAGCGTGGGCGCGTCGGGCGACCTGGCTCCGCTCGCGCACCTCGCGCTTCCGCTCATCGGACGGGGCGAGGTGGAGCTGGGCGGCCACGTCATGCCCGCCCTCCTGGCGCTGCGCGAGGAGGGGCTCGACCCGCTCGTGCTCGAAGCGAAGGAGGGCCTCGCGCTCCTTAACGGGACGCAGCTGATGAGCGCGATCGGCGCGCTGCTGCTGGCCGACGCGGACCGGCTCGCGCGGACGGCCTCGGTCGCCGCGGCGCAGTCGGTCGAGGCGCTCCTCGGGACGGACGTCGCCTACGCGGCCGCCTACCAGCTGGCGCGGCCGCACCCGGGCCAGGTCGCCGTCGCCGCGGAGCTGCGCCACCTCCTGCGCGATTCCGGGCTGATGGCGCACCACCACGCCTCGACCCACAAGGTCCAGGACCCGTATTCCATTCGCTGCGTGCCCCAGGTCCACGGCGCCGTCCGCGACGCGCTCGACTACCTTCGGCGTGTGCTGGACGTGGAGATGAACGCGGCGACCGACAACCCGCTCGTCTTCCCGGAGGGCGGGGCGGCCGACGCGGATGCCGCGGCGACCGGCGGCGGGCTCGTCATCTCGGGCGGCAACTTCCACGGCGAGCCGATCGCGCTCGCGCTCGACTTCGCGAAGCTGGCCGTGGCCGAGCTCGGGGCGATCAGCGAGCGCCGGATCGCGCTGCTCCTGGACGCTCGCCTCAACGGGGGGCTGCCGCCGTTCCTGGCCCCGGCGAGCGGCCTCAACTCCGGGATGATGATGCTCCAGTACACCGCCGCCGCCCTCGCCTCGGAGAACAAGGTGCTGGTCCACCCGGCATCCGCCGATTCCATCCCGACCTCCGCGAACCAGGAGGACCACGTCTCGATGGGCGCCACCGCGGCGCGCCACGCTCGCGACGTGCTCGACAACGTCGAGCGGATCCTGGCCCTGGAGCTCCTCGTCGGAGCGCAGGCGCTGGATCTTCGGCAGGCGGCGGTCGCGGCGGCCCAGGGCGTTCCTGCGGGCGGCGCTGCCGCGGGCCGCGCGCCGGCTTCGGCCGCGTCGGCGCCGGCTTCG
>CAZVPS010000192.1:0-4428 GCA_964629105.1 uncultured Anaerolineaceae bacterium | reverse complement strand
GCGCGCCCGCCACCCGCGGCCCGCCCGACTCCCCCCATGTCGGACCCAGCCCCGGGCCGCGGCGCCCAGCTCCACGATCCGGCCGCACAGCTCCCCGAAGGAGAGGCCGGCCGCCTCGGCGACCTTCGGGTAGAGGCTGATCGGCGTGAACCCCGGGATCGTGTTGATCTCGTTGAGGGCGAGCCGGCCGGACGCGCGGTCGAGGAGGAAGTCGATCCGGGCGAAGCCGGCCGCGCCGATGAGGGCGAACGCCGCGCCGCCGATGCGGCGGACCTCGGCCGCCACGGCCTCCGGGATCGGCGCCGCCGCGAGCGTCCGCGCAGTGGAGCCGGCGGCGTACTTGTCGGCGTAGTCGTAGAACGCGTGACCGGGGATCACCTCGCCGGGGCCGAGCAGCGCCAGCCCCGTGGCGGTGTTGCCGAGGACGCCCATCTCCAGCTCGCGCGGGCGGTCCAGGCACGGCTCCACGATGGCCCGCGCGTCGTGGACGAGGGCCGCCTCGACGATCGCCTCCCGCTCGCCGGGTCGATGCGCGATCCCCATTCCCACGGACGAGCCGAGGCAGGCGGGCTTGGCGATGAGCCGCCCGTCGAGCGTCGCGGTCGCGAGCCGGTCGAGGTCGGCGAGGACGGTGGCCCGATCGGCCTCCCAGGCGGCACGCCCCACCTCGACCCAGTCGAGGACGGGCAGGCCCGCCCCCCGCGCGATCCGCTTGAAGAGCGGCTTGTCCATCCCGATCGCCGATGCCGCCACGCCGGAACCGGTGTAGGCGAGCCCGGCCACCTCGAGGATCGCCTGCACCGTGCCGTCCTCGCCGAAGGGTCCGTGGAGGGCGACGAAGACCACCGGCTGGGGCCGCGCCCCGGCGATCGCGGCGGCTGCGTCGCCGGCCCCCAACGGCCCGGCCCCCCCCAGCGCGGCCGGATCGTCGTACGCGGCCGGTGGCCGCTCGCCGCGCCGATGGTCGGGCGGCAGGAGCCACCAGTCCCCGCCCAGGTCGACGCAGAACTGGCTCACGAGGTGACCGCGAGCCGCGAGCGCCGCGGCGATCGCCGACCCCGAGACGATCGAGACGTCGTGCTCGGCCGACGGTCCGCCGAAGACCACCGCGACGGCGCACGGCGCGCCCGTGGATCGCCCGTCGCCGGTCACGCCGCCTCCTCGACCCAGCCGGCCCAGTCGCCCATGAAGACGACCTCGAAGGTGAGCCGCACACCGGTCTCGCGCTCCACGGTAGCGCGCACGCGCTCGCCGAGGCGCCGGATGTCGGCCGCGGTCCCGCCCCGGTCGTTGAGGATCCAGTTGGCGTGGCGGTCCGCCACGACGGCGCCGCCAAGGCGCTGACCCTTGAGCCCGCAGGCGTCGATCAGGGCACCGGCGGAGCGGTCGCCCGCCGGGTTCCGGAAGACGCTCCCGGCGCTGGGGATCCCGAGGGGCTGGTGCTCCCGTCGCCAGCGCCGGATCTCGTCGAGGCGGGCGCGGATCGCGGCCGGCTCATCCGGGACGAGGCGGAAGGTGGCGGCGAGCACGACCTCGGCGGGGACGCCCGGCGCCGGGTGCCTGAGCCGGCTCTCGCGGTACGCCAGGCCCAGGCCGGCCGCGTCGAGGCGCGCCTCGCTCCCGTCCGCCCCCAGGACGAGGGCCGTCTCGAGGACCGCCGCCACGTCCGACGCGTGGGCGCCGGCGTTGGCCCAGACGGCCCCGCCGACGTTGCCGGGAATCGCCAGCCCGAACTCGAGCCCCGCCAGCCCGGCCTCGGCCGTGATCGTGGCCGCCCTGGCCATCGGCAGGCCGGCCTCGGCGACGAGACGACCGTCGACGATCTCGTGGCCCTCGGCCCGGACGTGGATCAGCAGGCCGCGGACGCCGGCGTCGGAGATGATGACGTCGCTCCCCCGCCCCAGCAGCGTGTAGGGGAGGCCGCGCGCGCGCGCGAACTTCACGAGCGCCCGCAGCTCGAAGACGTTGTGGGCAGCGGCGTAGAGGTCGGCGGGTCCGCCCACCCGCATCGTCGTGAAACGCGCGAGCGGCTCGTCGCGCGAGGTCTTGACGCCGACCCGGCGCTGGATCTCGGTCCCGACCCGGATCGCGTCGAACGGGACGGCGGCGGGGCCCATCAGCGGGCCCTCGTGCCCGCCGCGAGGGCGGCGATCTCCGCCGGCTCCGGCCACGGCCGGCGCTCGGCCGCCGCGACGACGAGCGCGGCGACCGCGTCGGCCGCCCCGGGGCGTCCCGCCGACCGCGCCGCGGCGCTCATCGCGAGATGAGCGGCGGGATCCTCGAGCAGCCGGCTGGCCTCGAGGAGCGCCGCGGCATCGAACGCCGCGTCCTCGACGAGACGCGCGGCGCCCGTGGCCGCGTACGCCTCGGCGTTCGCCCGCTGGTGGCCACCCGCATGCGGGTACGGGACACAGATGAGCGGCACCGCGAAGGCGGCGCACTCGGCGAGCGTGGAGGCGCCCGCCCGCCCCACGACCAGGTCGGCAGAGGCCAGCGCGGCGGTCATGTCGTCAACCAGGAACGGGACCGGCCGGTATCGCGCGCGCCGCTCCTCCGGGAGCTCCTCGCGCGTCGCGAGCGCGTCGGCGTATCCGTCCTCGCCCGTCACGTGGAGGACCGTGCATCGTTCGACGAGCCGGGGCAGCGCCTCGGCCACGGCCGCGTTGAAGCGGCGGACCGCCTGCGAGCCGCCGAACACGAGCAGGAGCCGCTCGCGGGGCGCGATGCCGAGCTGCTCGCGGGCCGCCTCCTGGTCGATTGCCCGGGGGTCGCGGATCGGCGTCCCGGTCTCGTAGCAGCGACGGGCCGCAAGGGCGGTGCACGTCCGCGGATCGGTGACGGCGACGGCTCCTGCGAGGCGGGCGGTCGCCCGGACGCTCCGGCCGGGGATCACGTTGCCGTCCCACAGCACGATGGGGATCCCAAGGAGGCGGGCCGCCAGCATGACCGGGACGGCGACGTAGCCCCCGGTGGTGAAGACGGCGTCCGGCCGGTTGCGCGCGAAGAGCCGAAGCGCGCCGGGAACGGACGCGACCAGGCGCAGCGGGTCAAGCACGAGGTGGACGTCGCGTCCCGCGCTGCGCAGGGAGCGCACGAGGAGTCGCCGCAGCGGGATCCCGGACGGCGGCACCAGCCCGGCCTCCAGGCCGCGCCGTCCGCCGATCCAGCCGAGCTCAGGCGCTGCCGGGTGCGCGCGAAGGGAGCGCGCGACGGCGAGGGCCGGGTAGATGTGCCCGCCCGTACCGCCTGCCGCGATCGCCACTCGCATTCCAGCCTCCGCTGACCGCGGTCTCCCGCGAGACCGACAGGAGAATCCCCGCCGCGCCGAGGCTGACGATCAGCGAGGAACCGCCAGCCGAGACGAACGGGAGCGTGATCCCCGTGACGGGGAGAAGCGTCACCACGACGCCGATGTTCACGAATGCCTGCAGGCAGAGCCAGGCAGTGATGCCGGCCGCCAGGAGCCCGCCGAACGTGTCCGGCGCCGCCAGGGCGACGCGGAGTCCACGATACGCGAGAAGGCCGAAGAGCCCGATCACGGCAACCGCGCCCAGGAAGCCGAACTCCTGGCCGATGACCGCGAAGATGTAGTCGTTGTGGGCGTTCGGCAGGACGATGCCGCCGGCCGCCGCGCGCTCGCCCAGCCCGGCGCCGAAGAGCCCGCCGAGCCCCAGCGCCAGCAGGCCCTGCACGGCGTGGTAGCCCGTCGCGAGCCGGTCCGCGAACGGGTCCGCGAACGACTGCAGCCGCTCGACCTGGTAGTCCTTCAGGAGGACCGCCGCGCCGGCGACGGCGGCGGCGCCGAGGCCCGCGAGGTAGAGGGGGTTGGCGCCGGCCAGGAAGAACATGACGACGACCGTCAGGCCCAGGACGCCTGTCGAGCCGATGTCAGGCGACTTGAAGATGAGCAGGACGAAGGGAGTCACGATCACCACGAACGGCAGCAGGCCGGTCCGAAGGCCGGCCACGGCGCCGCCGCGCCGGGCCAGCCAGTGCGCCAGGTAGATGACGAGGGCGAGCTTCGCCAGCTCGCTCGGCTGGATCGCCGGCAGGCCCGGGAGCTTGAGCCACTGCGAGGAGCCGCCCACCGTCACCTGGAAGGACTCGATCTGGACGAGGACGAGGAGCGCGCCCGCGACGAGCACCAGCGGCACGGAGGCCAGGCGCAGCCAGCGGTAGTCCACGCGCATCGCGACGAGCATGAGAACCAGCCCCAGGGCGGCCCACTGCAGCTGCGGGCCAAGGGTCCGGAACGTGTCGCCGTCGGACGACAGGTAGCCGGCCATCGCGGACGACGAGTAGACCACCAGGAGCCCCAGCGCCGTCAGGGCGAGGACGGCGAGCACGATCACGGTGTCCGGGCCCCGGCGTCGCACGACGCCGGCGGGCGCCGCCACCGGGGCGGCCTCGGCCGGGACGGCGGCCTGC
>CAZVPS010000191.1:0-4446 GCA_964629105.1 uncultured Anaerolineaceae bacterium | reverse complement strand
CCCCTCCCCTTCGCGTTGGAGGTCCCGTTCGTCTGTGCCTGAGCGGGGGGTGCCGTGGCGTGCGGGGCGGAGGGGGCGGGGCGGGCGGACGGCGCGGGGCCGGCGGACGGCCCCGGGCCCCGCGGGGTGGTCGGGATGGGCGCGGCGGAGTACCTCCGGCCGTCGCTGGCCGGGATGGACGACGGCGGCTGGGAGGCGCTGCGCGAGGGCCTCGACGGCCACGCCTCGCTCGGCCTGCGGGTCCTCGTCGTCGCGGGCCACCCCGACCCGGGCGGCCTGGCGGGGGAGGGCGACGAAGCCCGGCTCCCGGGGGGCATGGCCGTCCTGGGCCTGGTGGTCCTGCGCGACGAGCTGCGCGAGGAAGCCGCCGCGACGCTCGCCCGTTTCGTGGCCGCCGGCGTCACCCCCAAGGTCATCTCCGGCGACGACCCGGAGACGGTCGCGGCGCTCGCCCGGCAGGCCGGCCTGGGCCCCGAGATCCGGATGATCTCCGGGCCCGAGATCGAGGCGCTCGACGATGCGGCCCTCTCGGCCGTCGCGGCGCAGACGACCGTCTTCGGGCGGATCACGCCGGCCCAGAAGGAGCGCCTCGTGGACGCCCTCCGGGCCAGGGGCCACTACGTCGCCATGATCGGCGACGGGGTGAACGACGTCCTCTCGCTCAAGAAGGCGAACCTGGGGATTGCCATGCAGAGCGGCAGCCAGGCGACCCGCGGCGTGGCGGACATCGTCCTCACCAACGACTCGTTCGCCGCCCTGGCGCCGGCGGTCGAGGAGGGCCAGCGGATCATCAACGGGATGCAGGACATCCTGCGGCTCTTCCTGACCCGGATCACCACGGTGGGGCTCCTGATCATGACCTCGCTCATCATCGGGCTCTTCCCGATCGACCTCCGGAACGGATCGGTGCTGACCCTCTTCACGGTCGGCATCCCGACGGCGCTGCTGGCGCTCTGGGCCCAGCCGGGCAAGCGCGTCCACGGCAGGCTGGGCCGCACCCTCGCCGACTTCGTGGTTCCGGCCGCAGTCCTGTCCAGCCTGGCCGGGCTGGCGGTCCTGTACGCCACCCTCTTCCTGCGGGTCGGCCTCTCGAACGCGATCGGGGGGACCCTCGACGAGGCGACCTTCGACGCCGCGACCAGGGTGGCCCAGTCCAGCCTGACCACGTTCCTCGTCTTCGCCGGGCTCGTCCTGGTCGTCTTCGTCGAGCCGCCGGTCGACGCCCTCGCGGTCATCGAGCCGCGCACGCCGGACCGCCGCCCGACGATCCTCGCGATCCTGCTCGCGGTGGCCTACCTCCTCGTGCTCGCGATCCCGGCCGGCCGTGACATCTTCGCGCTCCAGCCGCTCGGCGTCGCGGAGCTGGCGATCGTGGCGATCGCGGTCGCCGCGTGGGCCGTTCTGCTGATGCTCACGTGGCGTCATCGCGTCGTGGAGCGGTTCCTGGGGGTCTGAGCGGAGGCGGACGATGGCGGACGGGTCGGCCGGCGGGCTGCGGGTGAGCGAGGTGGTCGTCGATTGCGCCGTTCACGGGCGGGTCGTCGACTTCTGGGCCGCGGCCCTGGGCTACGAGCGGCGCGTGGTGAACGAGCAGTACGTGGCGCTGCTGCCGCCCGCGCGCGAGCACGGCGGGCCAACGGGGGAGCCCGCCCGCCCGCCGCTCCTCTTCCAGAAGGTGCCCGAGCCGAAGGTCGGCAAGAACCGGGTCCACCTCGACTTCCGGGCGCCCGTGATGGCCGACGAGGTGGCCCGGTTGGTCGGCCTGGGCGCCAGCGTCATCGCCGAGCGCTCCCTCGGCGACTTCCGCTGGACGGTGCTGGCCGACCCGGAGGGCAACGAGTTCTGCGTCGCCGCCGACGACTGAGGTCGTCGGGATCGGTAGGAGGCGCGGCCACCGGCCGCGCGTCCCCGTCCCCTGGACCGCCCCCTGCCCATCTTGACCCCACGGCGACCGAGACTCGGGTCCGCTCGCCGTCGCCCCACACCCTCGTCGTCGCTCACGCCCGGTGCGGACGGGCGCCCCCCGGCGCCCCATCCAACCACCTTGCGTTGAACGCACGACCGTGAGCCCCGACAATCCAACTGGCGGTCCCGACGGCAGGATCCTTGCGTTGGTCGGCGGCAATCCTGCGACGGTCGCGCGAGAGGACCGGGTCGGGCCTCCCGGATGGCAGGCCTCTTGCGGCCGACCTGCGAGTACCTGCCGACGGGCACCGACCGGCCACGCGGTGTTGCGCGGTGTTGCGTTGGACGCAAGCCGGACCAGAGGAGGCCGGACCAGAGGAGGCCGGACCAGAGGAGGCCGGATGGGAGGGGCCGGCCTGCGCGGCCAGCGGGGCCTGTGGGTCGCGCGGCCTGTGGGCCGTCGGGGGCAGGCGAGGGCCGGCGGTGGGCACGCGATGGGCCGTAGGGGGCTGGCGGTGGGATAGAGGCGGAAGAACACCGGCAGGACGGCCCGGCGCCCTCGTCGATCGGCCCGCTCGTGTCAGGCCGGCTCCACCGGCTGGCGGATGAGGGTCTTGAGCTTCGCGGGAGCGGAACGCGACGGGTCGCCTAGCTAGGTAGAGCTCGTGGTGGCGGCCCCGTGGCCGGAGGCCCGCTGCCGCGATCGCCGCGTGGAGCCGCTCGATCGTCGGTCGCTCCTCGGCGTACGGCCCCACGTGGAGCACCTGGGCCACGGCGCCCTCGGCGAACGTCTCGACCCGCAGGTCCGCGGTGACCTCTGGCGCCACCTTCGCCCGGCCCTTCGCGAGCGCGTCCGCGAGCTCCTCGTCGGTCGCCTCGCCGGGCAGGGCGATGAAGAGCGTCCAGCGCGACGTCCCGCGGTCGGGTCCGAGGATCACGTCGAGGTCGGTCGCCCCGTCGGCCGTCCAGTAGAGGCCCTCCAGCATCCCCACGCGCCCCTCCACGCCGCGCCGCTTAAGGGCGAAGCGCAGCGAGTACGCGGTCGTGTACAGGCCGGGCATCCGCGCCCCGAACGTGGACTCGCCGGGCTGCCCGTCGCCGTCGACCATCACCGCGCGGACCGGCCCGACCTCCATGAACCGGACGATGCCGGGCTTGCCTGCCAGCTCACCGGCGCGATCGGCCGGCCGTTCGAAGGCGACCGACGCGCTCGCGGACATCATGTGGTCCTCCTCGGCTACCAGAGGCGGACGCGTTCCGGATGGATCCGGATCGGGAGCGAGAAGTCGTCCGCGGTCTCTCGCTCGTCCATGCCCCAGTGGGCGAGCGGCTCGTGGTACTTGGCCGCGTACGCCGGGTGGACGTCCGAGCGCTTCTCGAGGGGGACGACCTGGGCACGGCCCTCGACGACGACGACGTGGTCACCGTACGGGTCGCAGTTGAGGTGGAACGACACGGCCCCGTTGGCGGCGATGTTGCGGACCTTGGGCGTGTCGGGCCGGCTGTAGAAGAGGATCCCGTCGCCGTCCCAGAGGAACGAGATCACCGCGGTCCGAGGGCGCCCGTCCGCGGACACGGTGGTCAGCCAGCCGACCACGTCGCTCGCGAGGTGCTCGCGCGCTCCCGCGGCGTCCGTGCCGACCAGGGCACCTCGCACGGACTCCGGCAGCCCGGGGCCCAGCGGGAAGGTGCCGGCCGCGCCGGGGTCGTGATCGTTCATGGCTGGTCCTCCCCGATCGATGGCAGCCGGCGGATCGGGTCGCCCCGGCGGACCGTCCCGGGCCGGACGACCCGGGCGTTGAGGCCGCGCAGGCGAAATGCCCGCCCGTCCGGGGAGTTCACGAAGCGCAGGGCCTCGCTGCCGAACCGGGCGCTGAACTTGGCGCAGCCCGTGTGCGGCGACTCCGTCACCTCGATGACCGCGTCGCCGATCGCCAGTCGCGTGCCCGCAGGGAGGTTAGCGACCGCCAGGTCCAGGTCGACGTAGAGCTGGTCGCCGGCAAGGGGCCAGGCGCCACGGTTGCCCCGCGCGAGGAGGTCGACGGCCCGCGAGCCCATGACCGTCAGCTGGCGGTCCGGATCCGCCGCGCCATCTGGCGTGGAATGGCTGCCCCGCGCCCGCCAGTCGTCCCCGGCCAGGCCGCCCTCGACCGTGAGCAGGCCCTCCTCGAGGACATCGCGCTGGTCCTGCGCCGGGCGCCGCACGATCATCTCGACGGTTCCGGCGTCGGCGGGCGCGCCGCGGATGAGGTCGAGCCCCGCCGCCAGCTCCTCGGCTCCCAGGTGTGCCATGGCTCCTCCTAGAGGCCGAATTGTCCCACGGCCGTGGTGGCCAGCTCGCGCCCGATGGCCAGGCTCGCGGTCGCGGCCGGCGACGGCGCGTTCTGCACGTGCAGCACGTGCAGACCGCGGGCGATCGCGAAATCCTCGACCAGCGAGCCGTCGCGGCGCAGCGCCTGGGCCCGGATCCCGGATAGCCCCCAGGCGAGGTCGGCGAGGGCGACGCCCGGCGTGAACCTCCGGAGCGCCCGCAGGAAGAGC
>CAZVPS010000190.1:0-4449 GCA_964629105.1 uncultured Anaerolineaceae bacterium | reverse complement strand
CAGCTCACGAGGCGGGGCTTGTCTTCGCTTCAGAGCTCACTCGTGATGAGGCGCTCGAACTGGATTCGCACCACGGCCCGCATCCCGTCGGGCAGCTCGGGATACGCAGCATCGGCCTCGCGCATCCCGGCCTCGAGCCGCTCAAGGGCGGAAGTGATCGTCGCCCGGGCGAGCGGCTCCGGCACGCCCCACGCCCGGGCCTCCTCGAGCAGGTGCCGGCGGGTGATCTCCTCGATCCGCCATTTGCGCCCGACCGGCAGCGCCGCCTGGCGCTGGGTCGGCAGGAAGAAGAGCGTCGGGGCCACGTCGTAGAGGGGCGAGAGGGCGACCGTGTTCGGGCCCGTGCGCACGACCGAGAGGTTCTTGGCGTGCGCGTCCGTGTTGGCGAGCGCGATCGTCACCACCATCTGCTCCAGGAGGCGGACCAGCTCCGATGGTGCGTCGGCGGCGCGGGCGAGGAGGATGTCGGCGAGCCGGCGGAGGGATGCGTCCTGCGGCCCCTGGCCCCGCGGATACTTGGCGGCCGAGGCCAGCCCGAGCACCTGGCAGAGGTCCTCCTGGTGCGTCCGCGTGATGGCGCCGTCGCGCACCTCGCGGTCGTAGCGCTCGACGACGAGCGTCGGGCGATGCCCGGGCGCCGCGCGCAGCTCGGCCTTCGCGGCAGGGGTCACGGCCGCCGCGGCGCGGAGCGACCATGCTTCGGCGACGGCCAGCCCGGGGAAGCGGACGGGCTCGGGCTTGAGGATATGGGTGCTGATCGCACCCTCGAGCGGAAGCTGCCAGCGGCCATCGAGGCGAGCGAGGAGAAGCTTGTCCTGGGCGCCGCCGAGCGACAGGCGAACCTGGCGGTCGACCTCGGCGACCGGACGGGGCAGGGCGTCGAGGCGTTCCCACACGTCGTCCTCGGTCAGCGTCCAGTACGAGCCCGACGCGGGCACTCGACCCTCGGGCAGCACGGACACGGCGCCCGCGCACTCCCACCCGATCGCCGCGAGCAGGCCGAAGGTGTCGCCCCGGTTGACGCCATGCTCGGCCTCGGCCGCACTGCGGCGCTCCTCCTCGGGCAGCAGCCCGTCGAACCACGCGCGCGTGAACGCCGGCGCCCAGGCGGGCTCGTCACCCTCTGGAGCGACGGTCAGGCGTGCGGTCCCGGGGTGACCACGGAAGGTGAGCCCTCGGCGGTCCGAAATGAGATCGCCGACGCGATCGGCGCCGAGCCAGACCGCGAGCGTGTCCGTCATGAACCGATCTCGCCCTCGACAATGACCGAGTCCTTGGGAGCCACCACGAGCTTGCTCCCGAGGAGGGAGACGGCCTTCACGGCGACGGACACGCTGACCGGGCCGCCGTGCTCGAGGGCGATGACGGTCTGGCGACTCACGCCGAGCCAGGAGGCGAGCTGGGCCTGCGTCCAGCCCTTCGCGCGCCGCAGGGCGCGAATCGAGCGGCCGAACCCGGCCGGGTCGTAGACCTCGCGCACCATGGCACCTCCGATCTGTCTGCCACGACCGACATTCATCGCATCCTGGCGCGTTGTCGACCACAGTCGACTGTATCTCATGGAAGGCACGGTGTCTAGCAGGATCGACATACGCCTCGATGCGCGTCTATGTCGACCCTGCTGGACAGGTCGGCCGCGCTCGCGCTGGATCTGCTCGCGACGCCATGTGCCCGGACTTGCGGACCGGAAGTCCGCGGCTCACCGCGATCAACGCGGAGGGGCTGCGCCAGGGGGCTGAATGCCCGGATGGCCCGGGTCCTTGACGATTGCTCCGAACGGTTCATACTACAAACCGTTGGTAGTCTATAGCGGAGTGCACGGTTGAAGGGCTTCGTGGGGCGGCGATCCCTCCTGGAACGCCTGGGTGCCGAGGTCGATGAGATACGGCGGACAGGCCAGGGCCGGTTTGTGACGATCCGCGGTCGGCGGCGAGTCGGCAAGAGCTGGCTCGTCGAGGAGTTCCTCGAGCGATCCGGACTGCCCGCCGTCTTCTTCCCCGCGAGCGGCCAGACGGCCGAACGCGAGCTCTCCCTGTTCGCGGGACAACTCGCGCAATCCAGGCTGCCATCGGCCGAGCTGGCATCCAACGTCCGGTTCGAGACCTGGGAGCCGGCACTTGTGGCCGCCTCCGGCGGCGCCGAGGTCGCGTCTCCCAGCGTGATCGTGCTCGACGAGTTCCCGGACCTCTGCGAGTTCAAGCGGGACGCCGACGGCGAGATCACTGGCAGCCCCCAGGAGGGAAGCCTTCGGAAGGCCTGGGACCAGGTGCTCAGTCGAAGGCCGGTGCTGCTCGTCCTGATCGGGTCCGACCTGTCGATGATGGAGGCACTGACGGTCTACGGCCGCCCGCTGCACCAGCGCCCGTCGCGCGAGCTCGTCGTTACGCCGCTCAACCCCCGCGAGGTCGCGGTGATGACGGGACGCAGCGGAGCCGAGGCGCTCGAAGCCTTTCTCGTCACCGGCGGGTCCCCCAAGATCGCGGCGGCGTGGAGCGGCGGCGGCCTCAGGCCGTTCCTGGAGCGGTCACTCGCCGATGACGGGTCGCCGCTCGTCTCAACCGGTCGGCTCATTCTGGAGGCGGAGTTCCGCTCGAGCGTCCAGGCCCGTTCGGTCCTCTCCGCCATCGGTACCGGTGCCCGCACCAACAAGGCGATCGCCGACGCCACGGGCATCACGACGAACCACCTGACCTACCCGTTCAGGGTCCTCACCGACAAGCGGGTGATCGCGACCGGGCTGCCGCTTTCCACGAAGGCCAGCACCGACCGACGCTACGCCGTGGCCGATCCGTATCTTCGCTTCTACCTGCGTTTCCTCGATGCCGGCTACGGCGAGATCGAACGAGGACGGGGCCGGGTCCTCGTACCCGGGATCATGAACGCCTGGGAGACCTACCTCGGACTGGCCATCGAGCCGCTGGTCCGCGATGCGATCGAGAGCGTGCTCCCCGACGATCGGTTCGGAGGAGCGCAGGTCGTCGGAGGTTTCTGGAACCGGGACCACAGCGTCGAGGTCGACCTCATCGGAGCGGATCGCCGGGAACCGCCGGTTGGCGGGATCGCGTTCATCGGATCGGTCAAGTGGCACCAGGGGCGACCGGCGACCGGGTCGGACATCGCGGAGCTGGTCCGCTCCGGAGCCCGGATCCCCGGGGTTACCTCCGACACGTCGCTCGTCCTCGTGACACGATCCGGCGTCCAGGACGTGCGCGCCCCCCTGTCCGCCGTCCTGGGGCCCGACGACCTGTTGGCGTCGTTCCCGCTCGACTGACACCCTCGCCCGCCCTCAGGATCCCGTCGTGGCCGGCGCGAGGCCCGCGGCGGCGAGGTCCGCGTCATACGCGAACGCACGCCCGATCCCGTGGCGTGCCGCGAACGCGAGGGTCACCCGGTCCACCAGGCTCGTGCCGCCGCCGATCCGGCGCAGGTCCGCCAGGCACCCGTCGTGAAGCGGCCGATCGACCATCTCGACGCGGATCGCCGGCAGGAGATCGTCCACCAGCGCGACGACTGCCGCGGCACCGAGGCGGGACCGGACCAGGGCGGCACTTTCGATCACCACGTAGGCATAGGTCACGAGGTCCTCGTCGTCCGGATCCGTCCAGAAGGCGACCGCGGACGCGTGATGCGCATCGCGCCGGTCGAGCAACGCGAAGAGGGCGCTCGTATCCACGACGACGCTCACCACGGACCCTCGCCCAGCAGCTCGTCATGGCGCTCGGAGACGTCGCTCCGGCCCGAGTCGAACGCACCCAGCACGGCGGAAGATCGACGACGCGCCGCCCGGCGTGTTTCGAGCTCCTCCGGAAACGAGGCGTCCACGGCCTCCCGAACGAGCGCTCCCACGCTCACGTGCCGGCGCGCCGCCTCGCGTCCGAGCCGCGCATGTTGGGAGTCGGTCAGGCCGATCGGGATGCGACGCACAAGCGGACGGTACCACATCGGCTCACTCTGATATCAGCTCGGGAAGGTGCGACGGCGGTGTTCGAGCCGGAGTGTATGCGTGCTCGATCGCCTGGCCCCTACCTGGAGCCCGCCCTCAGGCTCGCCGAAGCCGGGCCGCGTGCACGATCGCCGGCGCCGCCGGGCGATGACCGCGCCCCCCGCGTCGAAGGCGACGTCGCAGGCAGCAAGGCCGTGCCTCGGCCGGCCAGGCCGCGCCTCGGGCGGCAAGTCCCAGCAGCGCGCCTGCTGGATTCTGGGTCATCTAGGCGTGAAGTTCCCGGCGAACCCGGAGTTGGCCGGGATCCTTGAGCGTGGAGGCCTGGATTCTGAGCAGACGGCCTGCTGGAACCCGGCCGGAGGCTGCCCGCGGACCGGGGGTGGGCGGATGATCGGCGACCACGGCGACCACGGCGACCACGGCGACCACGACAGCGTGGCGCAGATCACCATCGAGGTGCTCGATCGTGTCCTCGATCATCCGGTCGTCGTGGCCGAGTGCGTGGG
>CAZVPS010000189.1:0-4455 GCA_964629105.1 uncultured Anaerolineaceae bacterium | reverse complement strand
GAGGAGTCCTTCGCGATCGTCGGCGGCTTCGTCCAGGTCCGCCCGGACAAGGTCGTGGTGATGGCCGAGACCGCCGACCTGGCGGCCGAGATCGACATCGAGCGGGCCCTGGAGGCTCGCCGCGAGGCCGAACGGGCCCTCGAGGCCGGGTTCGTGGAGCCGGCCGACTTCGCCCAGGCCCGGGCCGCCCTGCAGGCCGCTCTCGTCCGGATCCGCGTTGCCGAGCGCCGTCACCGGGAGGGGCCGCGCCGGCGCGGCTAGCGCCGGATCGGCCGCGGGACGACGGCAGTGGCGGACGCCCGCCCGTTCCACTGGGAGTACACGCCGGCGCCGGTCACCCGGGAGGTCTTCCGGGTGGAGGGCGGCCGGCCACTGGCCGGCACGGTCCGGATCAGCGGTGCCAAGAACGCCGCCCTCAAGCTGCTGGCGGCGGCCGTCCTGACCGGCGAGCGCTGCCGGCTCACGAACGTGCCGGAGATCGAGGACGTCCGGGTGATGGCCGAGACGCTCACCGACCTCGGCGTGGTCGTGGAGCACCCGGAGCACGGTGTCTACGAGGTCGCCGCGGGCGACGTCGACTGGCTCTTCGTGCCCCTCGAGGCCGCCGCGAAGATGCGGGCCAGCTTCATCCTCTTCGGCCCGCTCCTGGCGCGCTTCGGCCGGGTGATCATCAGCAACCCCGGCGGCGACCGGATCGGCCGGCGGCCGGTCAACCTCCACGTCGACGCCATGCGGGCGCTGGGGGCCGAGATCGAGTACCGCAACGGCTACTACCTCGCCAAGGCGCCCGGACGGCTGCGCGGCGCCGAGGTGACGTTCCCGTTCGTCTCCGTCATGGGCACCGAGAACGCGATGCTGGCGGCCACGCTCGCCGAGGGCCGGACGGTGATCCGGCCGGCGGCGCAGGAGCCCGAGGTGGACGACCTCGTCGCCTTCCTGCAGAAGATGGGCGCCGCCGTCGAGCGCACGGCCCCCGACACCATCGTCGTGGAGGGGCGGCGGCGGCTGCGCGGCGCCGAGCACAACGTGATCCCCGACCGAATCGAGGCCGGCACGTTCGTCGTGGCCGCGGCCGTCGCGGGCGGGCGGATCACGCTCGAGGGGGCGCCCTGTGCATTCCTCGGCTCGTTCATCGAGACCGTTGGGCGGATGGGCGTCCAGGTCGCCTGCGGCCGGGACACGATCGAGGTGGAGGGCGCGCCGCCCGGGACCGGCACCTACCGGCCCATCGACGTGGAGACGGGGCCCTACCCGGGCTTCGCCACCGACCTCCAGTCCCCGACGAGCGTCCTGATGACCCGCTGCACCGGCACGAGCCGCCTCCACGAGACGATCTACGAGGACCGCCTGGAGTGGCTCGGCGAGCTGCGCAAGATGGGCGCCGCCGTGGCCATCCTCGACGCCCACCACGCCGAGATCACCGGCCCGGCCCGGCTGCGCGGCACGGAGGTCGACATCAGCGACCTGCGGGCCGGCGCGTCGCTCATCCTGGGCGCCCTCGCGGCGGACGGGATCTCCACGATTCACGGTGCGCACCACGTCCAGCGCGGCTATGAGAACATCGACCGCAAGTTCAACGACCTCGGCGCCCGGATCGAGCGCCTCCCCGAGCAGGTGAGCAGCACGCCTTCATGAAGATCGGCATCGACCTCGGCACGGCCAACGTCATCGTGTACGTCAAGGGCCGCGGCATCGTCATCCAGGAACCGTCCGTCGTCGCGGTGAGCGAGGACAACCGGATCATCGCGGTGGGCGAGGAGGCCCGCCAGATGATCGGCAGGACCCCCGGCAACATCCAGGCCGTCCGCCCGATGAAGGACGGCGTCATCGCCGACTACGTCATCACCGAGGCGATGCTCCGCTACTTCATCGGACGGGCGCGGAAGGGGACCTTCTCCCTCAGCCGTCCCGAGGTGATGATCAGCGTCCCGGCCGGCGTGACGTCGGTGGAGAAGCGGGCCGTCCGCGACGCGGCCCTCAAGGCGGGCGCCCGCGAGGCGTTCCTGATCGAGGAGCCGCTGGCCGCCGCCATCGGGGCCAACGTCCCGATCAGCGGGCCGTCGGGCAACCTCATCATCGACATCGGGGGCGGCACGAGCGAGATCGCGGTGATCGCCCTGGGCGGGATCGTTGTCAGCAACAGCCTCCGCGCGGGCGGCAACCGCTTCGACGACGCGATCGCCAGCTACATCCGCAAGAAGTACAACCTGATGGTGGGCGACCGGACGGCCGAGGAGGTCAAGATCCAGATCGGGACGGCCCTCCCGCTCGAACGCGAGCTCCAGATGGAGGTCCGCGGCCGCGACCTGATCGCCGGCCTGCCGCGCACGATCCCCATCACCTCGTCCGAGGTGATGGAGGCGATCGAGATGCCCCTCCAGCAGCTGGTGGCGGCGGTCCGCGGCGTGCTGGAGCAGACCCCGCCGGAGCTCTCGTCGGACATCATCGACAAGGGGATGGTCATGTCGGGCGGAGGCTCCCTGCTGCGCAACATCGACCGCCTGCTCACCCAGGTGACCGGCGTCCCCTGCCACGTGGCCGAGAACCCGCTCCACTGCGTGGCCCTCGGCACCGGCCTCGCCCTGGAGCACTTCGACTTCTTCAAGAAGTCCCTGGTCCAGCAGGTCTGACCGGGCCGATGGACGACGGCGGGGGATTCGGTGCGCCGCCGGGCGTCGCGTTCATGGATCTCCACTGCCACACGAGCGCGAGCTTCGACTCCCTGGCGGACCCGCTCAAGGTCGTCCGCGCGGCGCGCGCCCGCGGGATCACGCACCTCGCGATCACCGACCACGACCGGATCGACGGCGCCCGGCGGGCGCGCGATGCGGCCCTGCCCGGTATCACCGTGATCGTCGGGGAGGAGGTGAAGACGGCCGGGGGCGACCTGGTCTGCCTCTTCCTCGACGAGGCGATCCCGCCGGGCCTCTCGCCCGCCGAGACGATCGCCCGTGCCCGCGCGCAGGGCGGTCTCGTGGGCATCCCGCATCCGTTCGACAAGTACCGGGGCTCCGTCGGGAAGGCCGAGGACGAGATCCGCGCGCTCGTCGGCCTCGTGGACTGGGTGGAGACCTTCAACGCCCGGGTGGTCTTCCGCGGCGGGAACGAGCGGGCCGCGGAGCTCGCCAGGACCGCCGGGATCCCCGGCGTGGCCGTCTCCGACGCCCACTCCCTGCTGGAGGTCGGCGTCGCTGCGACGCGCCTCGAGGGCGACCCGTCGACGCCGGAAGGGCTGCTGGCGGCCCTTGCCACGGCCCGGCTCATCCCCGGCCGGGCCACCTACTACGCCCGGGCGATCACGCCCATCGCGAAGCTCGTGCAGCGGGCCCGCGGGAACGGTCGCATCCGGACGGGGACCCAGTGAGCGAGCCCCGCACTCCGGCGCCTCAGCCCCGCTCCCCGGCGCCCGAGCGCGAGATCACGGCCGAGCAGGTCTCGCTGGGCCGGCGCCTGCGCCAGCCGCGAACGATCATCTCGATCGCCGTCCCGCTCATCATCATCATCATCTTCGTCGCCCTCAACGGGAAGCAGCTGGAGCGTGTCCCGGCGCTGATCCTGGCCGCGAACCCGCTCCTCGTCCTGGCGGCCTTCGCGGTCTACTACCTGGGCTTCCCCCTCCGTGGCTACCGCTGGGCGCTGCTCCTGCGGGGCGCCGGCTTCCACTGCCCGACGAAGGACGCCACCGAGATCATCTTCCTGTCGTGGCTCGTGAACTGCGTCGTCCCGGCCAAGCTCGGCGACATCTACCGGGCCTACCTCCTCAAGATCAACAGCGTCGCCTCGCTGTCGCGGACGTTCGGCACCGTCTTCATCGAGCGGATCCTCGACCTCTTTGCGATCGTGCTCCTCGGCCTCGCGGCCGGCTTCTGGAGCTTCCGGGGCGGACTGCCGCCGGAGATCCAGGTCGTCGTCGGGATCGGCGTCGGCGTGATGGTGGTCCTCGCCGTGGGGCTGCTGTTCCTGCGCAACGTCGGGGCCCGCCTCCTCGGGGTCCTCCCGCTGCCCCGCAAGCAGACGATCCTGGAGCTCTACGTGCGCTTCGAGGAGGGAGTCTTCGGCGCGATCGGCTGGCGTGCGCTGCCGCGTCTGCTCGTCATCACCGGCCTGGTCTGGGCGACCGAGTCCCTGCGGCTCTGGTTCGTCGTCCAGGCCCTCGGCTTCCCGGACGTTTCGCTGGGCCTCTCGGGCGCCGTCTTCGTCGCCCTCATCGGGTCGCTCCTCACCGCCGTCCCGCTCAGCCCCGCCGGCCTGGGGATCGTCGAGGCCGGGATCGTCGGGGTGCTGACTCTCGTCTACCACGTCCCGCTGGCCGAGGCCACGGCGATTGCCCTCCTCGACCGCGTCATCAGCGTCTTCTCCGTGATCGTGCTGGGGTCGATGGCGTACGTCCTGTCGCCGAAGCCGCGCGGCGAGGGCCGCATCCCCGAGGCGCCGGGCGCATCGACCGCGGCCGCC
>CAZVPS010000188.1:2660-4461 GCA_964629105.1 uncultured Anaerolineaceae bacterium | reverse complement strand
CACGGAAGCTGCCGTCTGGGGGCGCCAGTCCCCGTCCTCTCAGCGCCCCAAGCAGGAAGGCCGCCGTCCGACGCACAGATCCTGCCTTCGGGACCGCCGGCCGGTCCGCGGGGGTTCACCCGGGTGCGCGGTCGTGCGTTCAACGCAAAACGCAAGGGGGCCGGACGCGGGCGCGCGGGCGAGGGTCGGCCACGGGCAGGGTCGGCCGCGGACGGGGTCTGTCCCGCCAGCCGCCGGGAGTTCGCATGGGACCGGGACCGAACCTCCGGAAGTCCTCGCCCTCCTCGATGGGCACCGTAGCCAGTCTCATTTGCCCGGGGAAGATCACGAACCCGCCGCTCGGCAGCGTAGGATTGGACCATGCCCGACATCGACTTCGCCTTCCTCGCCGACGCCGCGCAGGCCCGTCCCGGCGAGAAGTTCAGCGTCCTTGGGGGCGGCGTCAGCCGGCTGGCCGCGCGGACGTTCCCCTTCCGCCATCCCCACCTCTCGCTCGTCATCGGGCTCTCGGTGACTGCGCCGGAGACGAACCGCGAGCACGAGGTGCGCTTCGTCCTCCTGGACCCGGACGGCCGCGAGCTGGCCGGCGCCGGCGGTGTCCTGCGCACGAGCCCGCCCCCCGACGCGCGCGACAGCGTCCTGACCTTCGCCGTCGACCTCTGGAACGTCGGCTTCGAGCGGGCCGGTGATCACTCGTTCCGCATCCTGGTCGATGGCTCGGAACGGAAGCGGCTCCCGCTCCTCGTGGATCGGCTCCCGGCCGAGCCCGACGCGACGGTCAACTGACCGCGCCGCGGCCGTGACGCTTCGCCGCCTTCGCCGCCGCCCCGTGGTCGGAGCGCCCGTGACGCCCTGCCGCCCGTGACCCCGGGCAACCCGTGACGCCCCGGACCCCGAGCCGCCACGAGCTGCCCGAGATCGACGAGGCCGGGCTCGCCGCCGCCCGCTGCGCCGACCGCCTCCTCGCCGGTGCCCGCGCGCTCGGCAGCGCGCGCTGGGAAGCCTTTCTCGCGCCGCTCCCGGAGCGGCTGCGCGACGGTCCGCCGGCGGAGCTGCGCGCAGCCGCGCGTCGCGGCCGGGCGGCCTTCGGCGCCAAGGACTCGATCGCCGACGTGCTGCCCTGGGAGGACGCGATGGCCTTCCGCGACGCGCTCGACCGGGTCCTGCGCCTGCTCGTCCGGCGCGAGGCCGCCGATCGCTGACGGCACGACCGCCAGGCCGCCGGGACGGCCGCCACGCCGCGGGGACCCACGCCGCGCGGGATCATCCGAGCAATGCGTATCAGCTCCCGCCCTTCCGGTTGCCTCGGTGGGCGTCAGAGCGTAGGCTGTCAACGGAGGCCAGTAGAGATGGCGAGCAGGACGAAGCCAGCAATCACCCGCGACCCGGACATTCACAGCGGCGCGCCCGTCTTCACCGGGACGCGGATTGCCGTGAAGATCCTGTTCGACTATCTCGCGGACGGACAGTCGGTTGACGACTTCGTGAAGCACTACAAGTCAGTGTCGCGCGCCCAGGCTGTGGCCGCCCTCGAGGAGGTCGAGGAACTCCTCGAAGTGACGGCGTAGCCGGATGCGGATCGTCATCGACGAGGACATCCCGAGCGAACTTGCGCCGCTCTTTCGCGCGCCCGGCTTGTCGTCCAGCACGTCGAGGACATCGGGCTCAAGGGCAGCAAGAACGGTGACCTTCTGTCGGCGCTATCGGGCAACTGTGACATCCTCGTCACCGGCGACACGAACCTCGGGCACCAGCAGAACCTCCGCAGGTTCGACCTCGCCATCGTCCTGATCCACCCGCA
>CAZVPS010000188.1:0-2560 GCA_964629105.1 uncultured Anaerolineaceae bacterium | reverse complement strand
CGTGGCCGTCCATCCCTGGGCACGACCGTGGGCGAGCACTCACCACGGATCGGCGTTCGCGTTCCGGAAGCTCTGCATGATCGAGCCAAGGTACGCGCGGCCAGGGAAGGCAGGAGCATCAGCGAGGTTGTTCGCAGCCTGCTCGAGGAATACGCTCCCGAGCCGACCTCGAAGCGGGCTCCGACTCGGCGTCGCCCGGCGGAGCCTGTCCACCGGCGCGCACGTCCGCGAGAAGGTTTGTGACATCAATACTTGACTTGTGATGTCAGCTTGGTATGCTGCAGGCATGTCTGCACATCGACAGCCCCGCTCTGCCTTCCCGCTCCGCTTCGAGAGCGAGCGCACACGCGAGTTGCTGCGCCTCGTGGCGGAGAAGCAGGGGATGTCGATGAACCGCCTGGCCGAGGAGTTGATCGAGCAGGAGCTCGAAGTGCTTGCGCTCGGCCTCGAGGTCAGCTTGTCGCGCACCGTCGAGCTGCTGCGCGCGTATCGGGGCCAGGGGCGAGCTCAGGCGTGGGCCGCGTTCGCGGAGGCTGAATCGCTCCCGGAGCCAGCGCCCACCCGGCGGGTCCGGGCTGATGCCGACCCCTTCGGTGTTGCCCGCGCGTTCGCGGTCGAGGCTTGAGCACACGTCCCTGTCCGGACTGGAACGACGACCCTCCGGGCGATCTGTCGAGGATCGTTGCCAACATCAAGGCCATGTGGCCCGACGTCGAGGCGGACGCTGCCTCGCGCCCAGCGCCATCGCTTGCGATCGCGCTCGATTGGCACCGGCGGATCTATGCAGGCGTCGCGGTTCACCACGCGGACTACGTTGGGAACGTGCGCGACAGCGACCCGTCCTTTCCCTGCCTCATCGACTACGAGGTGGGGGTCGGAAGCGCACCCGGCGTCGTGGCGCGCGACGTTCCCGGAGCGCTCGATGCGTTCTTCCGAGCTGCCACCACGGTGACATCGACCCTCGACGGCGCCATCCCCGTTGGTGGGCCGCCGACGACTCCGGCTACGATCTCGGCGGTGATCCGCCTGTGCGCTCAGGCTCACGGGGAGTGGATCCGCGTCCACCCGTTCGCGAACGGCAATGGGCGGACGGCACGGGTATGGGCAAACTGGTTCGCCCTTCGGTACGGATTGCCACCGTTCGTGCACATCAAGCCTCGCCCCGCAGACGTCCACTTCTCCGGCGCGGCGCAGATGTCGATGCGCGGTGATCACCGTGCGACCGAGGCGATGTTCGCCAGGATGCTCACGGACGCCCTGCTCGCAGTTGCGTCCAATCCCTGACGGTTCGCTCGACCTACCCCGAGTGCGCACGCCCGCGAGAAGGTCAGTGACATCAATACTGTTGGCGCTGTAAGCGCCGTTGACAGTAAGCGCTGTTGGTGCTTGACACAGAAATCAGAAATCAGTAAGATCCGTCCATGTTCACTGACCGACGAGCCACGATCGGACAGCGCGGTGCGCTCGTCATTCCGCGCGCGATCCGCGACCACGCCACGTTCGTCGAGGGCCAGGAGGTCCGGGTCATCGAGGTGACGCCGCGAACGCTCGTCCTGACGGTCGAACCAGACCCTGCGCCGATCGTGGCCGCTATCGTCGCGACCGCGACCACGACGCAACGCTTCCCGAAGATCGCCGCTCGCCTTGCCGCGGGCGGCCTCGAGCAGCCGACCGACCGGCGCGACCAGAGCGCTGACTTCGACGCCCTGGCGATCGACGGCGCGACCGCCGCACGGCGCGGCGCGGCCAGTTCGCAGACGCGGCTCCGAACCGGCCGACGCGCGGTTGACCTGCCCACCGGCCCGTGAGCTGGTTCGACGAGCCGGCCCGCTACTACCACACCGATCGCCCCGTCGATTGGTCGTTGGGCGATCTTGTCGTCGCCCCGCAGGCGGTTCTATGGGCCGGCGAGGTCGCTGACGCGCTCGTGGCCTCACCTGGCCTCGGCGAGCGCGTTCGCCGGGCGTTGTGGCGAGCCACGCCTGCCATGATCGGCGTCTCCGCCGAGGGTGGCTGGGGCCTGGGCATGATCGTCCTCGACGACTGCGCCTTGGATCGCGACTTCAACCGAGAGGTGAACCGTCACGAGCGCGCCTTGCGGGCGGGCGGCCTCGGGCAAGAGGAGGCGCACGAGCAGGCGGAGGCCGAGGCGCGGGCAATCGAAGGCCTCGACCCCACGCTCGTCGTGGCTTCTGTGCGCCCGTATGGTGACTTCGAGGCGGCCCGCCATGACGCGCTTCGCCAGGCCGAGACATTCGGCTACTTCCCGGTACTCGGAACGGCTGAAGTTGACGACGGCGTCGTCGACTTCAGCCTCCTGACAACCGTCGACCGGCGGGCGCTCATCGGGCGTGCGGCCTCGCTCTCGGAGATCGCACGCAACGCGCTTCGCTCGAAGCTGGCCGAGTTCACGGCCCTCCGGGCTCGCTCGACCGAGACCGCCATCGAGGCTGCGGTCGGACGACTGATCACCGACGCCCAGGCCTACCGCGAGCGACACGGCAAGCGTGACACGCTGGTCGTCCGGCTCGAACTGGACCACGGCGCAGAGGTTCTCGTC
>CAZVPS010000187.1:0-4493 GCA_964629105.1 uncultured Anaerolineaceae bacterium | reverse complement strand
CGGCCGTGGGCGCCGGGGCGGCCCTCGGGCTCGCGACGCTGCGGGCGGCCGAGGCGGCCGAGGCGGGCGCCGAGGCCACGATCCCGCTCCTCGCGACGAAAGGCCGGGCCAGCTACCTCGGCGAGCGGTCGATCGGCCACCTCGATCCGGGGGCGGTCTCGAGCGCCCTTCTCCTGCGCGCCCTCGCCGACGCCGCCGCGGAGGCCTGACGCCGCCCCGACCCATCCTCCGGCGGCTCCCGGCCGCACCGTCTCGCCAATCTGGACAATGTCTTGACAATTCCCCACCATGCCAGGTCGTAACCTTTCCGCAACGGTGCCCGCGGGCACCGTGCGCCGACCGCGCCCAGACGGTCGCGCGGCCAGAGGCCGTGGCCGCGACATGACGGGAGGGACGCACCCGAGCAGATCGTGCTGTGCCCTGCCCGGCGAGCCCGTACCGGGTGCTCGCTCGCCGGATCGTCAGTCGATCGGCGGCGAGACGTCGCCACTGTGCGCGCTTGGCGCGCTACACCAACCCAAGAGGGAGAGAGCATGGCTGAGAAGTTCTTTGCCGAGGTGCTCGGGACGATGGTCCTGATCATCCTCGGCGACGGCGTGGTCGCCGGTGTTCTCCTGGCGAAGACCAAGGCGAACATGACCACCGGGGTCGGCAACTCAAACGGCTGGATCGTCATCACGATGGCGTGGGCCTTCGCGGTGTTCTCCGGCATCGCTGTTGCCGGTCAGTTCAGTGGGGCCCACATCAACCCCGCAGTGACGCTCGCGGTCTTCCTGGACAGCACAGTCAACGCCGGGAGTTTCGGGGTCGACTCGGTGCTCGTCTACTGGGCCGGCCAGATGGTCGGCGCGATGCTGGGTGCCTTCGTGGTCTTCCTCCACTACTACCCGCACTGGGCGGAGACCGAGGACAAGGGCCTCAAGCTCGCCGTCTTCTCGACAGGACCGGCGATCCGCAATACCACGTGGAACCTGGTGTCGGAGATCATCGGCACCTTCATGCTGGTCTTCGTCGGCTTCAGCCTCGCCGGCGGTGCGTCGCCGGCCATCGGGGGCGCGCTGGCCTGGGGCCTCCTCGTCCTCGTGATCGGCCTCGCGCTCGGCCCCACGACCGGCTACGCGATCAACCCGGCCCGCGACCTGGGGCCGCGGATCATGCACGCAATCCTGCCGATCCCGGGCAAGGGCGGCTCGGACTGGGGTTACTCCTGGATCCCGGTCGTCGGCCCGCTCATCGGCGGCGCCCTCGGCTTCCTTGCCTTTAACTACGGGATCACGAACTTCGTCGCGAAGATCATCGCCTAGTCCCGCGCCTGTACGCACCGCGCGCCGGCGGCCTCACGGCCTCGCCGCCGGCGCGCATCCATCCTTCCGCACGTTCCCGAGCACCCGGCGACAACTCACCACTGGAGGAACGGATGAAGAAGCTCATCAACAGCCCCGACACCGTCGTCGACGACGCCCTTGCCGGCGTCGTGGCGGCGCACGGGGATCTCGTGCGCGTCATCGAGCCCAACGTGGTCGTGCGCGCCGACGCCCCCAAGGCCGGCAAGGTCGGCGTGATCTCGGGCGGCGGCAGCGGCCACGAGCCGATGCACGGCGGCTTCGTCGGGATGGGCATGCTCGATGCAGCCTGCCCCGGCTCGGTCTTCACATCGCCCGTGCCGGACCAGATGCTCGCCGCGACCAAGGCGGTCGATGGCGGCGCCGGCGTCCTGCACATCGTCAAGAACTACACCGGCGACATCATGAACTTCGAGCTCGCGGCCGAGATGGCCCGGGCCGAGGGGATCGAGGTCACCAGCGTCGTCATCGCGGATGACGTCGCGGTCAAGGACTCGCTCTACACCGCGGGTCGCCGCGGCGTGGGTGGGACCGTCCTCGCCGAGAAGATCGTCGGTGCCGCCGCCGAGGCGGGCGCCGACCTCGCGACGGTGACGGCGCTCTGCCAGAAGGTCCAGGACAACGTCCGCTCGATGGGGATGGCCCTCACGAGTTGCACCGTCCCGGCCGCCGGCAAGCCGACCTTCGAGCTCGGCGACGACGAGATGGAGATCGGCGTCGGGATCCACGGAGAGCCGGGCCGGACGCGGATGAAGATCACGTCCGCGGCCGAGATCACCTCGATGCTTGCCACGCCGATCCTCGACGACCTCCCCTTCGTCGCGGGAGACAAGGTCCTCGCCTTCGTGAACGGCATGGGCGGCACGCCGCTCATCGAGCTCTACATCATCTTCGGGGAGCTCAAGAAGATCCTCGACGGGCGAGGGATCACCATCGCCCGCAACCTGGTGGGCAACTACATCACCTCGCTCGAGATGGCCGGCTGCTCGATCACCCTGCTCCGCCTCGACGACGAGCTCACGAAGTACTGGGATGCGCCGGTCCTCACGCCGGCCCTTCGCTGGGGCCTCTGACGCCGGTCGTCACATCATTTACTGCCCGTAGCGCGGGAACGGAGCCGCCGGTGATCTCGTACGACGATGTCCTTGCCTGGGTCCGCCGGTTCGCCGCTGTCGTGGTGGAGAACAAGTCGTACCTCACGGACCTGGACTCGGCGATCGGCGATGCCGATCACGGGATCAACATGGACCGCGGCTTCAAGGCCGTGGTCGGCAAGCTGGACGGCCTCGCCGGGCCCGACGTCGGGGCGGCCCTCAAGACCGTCGGCACCACCCTCATCTCGACGGTCGGGGGCGCCAGCGGCCCGCTCTACGGGATGTTCTTCATGCAGATGGGAGGCGCCGTCCTCGGGAAGGAGGCTCTCACGCTGGAGGAGTTCGCCACGGCCTTCGAGACCGGCCTGGGCGGGGTTCTCCGGATCGGGAAGGCCGAGCCCGGCGACAAGACGATGGTCGATGCCCTCATCCCCGCCCGCGACGCGCTTCGCGCCGCGATTGCCGACGGCGCGTCCGTCGGCGACGCCGTGGCCAGGATGGCCCGGGGGGCGGAGGAGGGGATGCTCGCCACGGTGCCGCTCGTCGCCCGCAAGGGGCGCGCGAGCTACCTGGGCGAGCGGTCGGCCGGCCACCAGGATCCCGGCGCGACGTCCTCGCATCTCCTCCTGCGGTCCGCCGCAGAGGTTTGGGCCGGGCGCTAGCCCGGCATATCGGGTCAACCGTGTATCGGGAGACGCACATGACGAAGTACGTGGGGGCCCTCGACCAGGGGACCACGAGCACCCGCTTCATGATCTTCGACCACGCCGGCCAGGTGGTGGCGGTCGATCAGAAGGAGCACGAGCAGATCTACCCGAAGCCGGGTTGGGTCGAGCACGACGCGAACGAGATCTGGACGCGCTGCGTCGAGGTCATCCGGGGCGCCCTCGCCAAGGCCGGCATCACCGCCGCGGACCTCGCCGCGGTCGGCGTCACCAACCAGCGCGAGACGACGGTCGTCTGGGATCGCCGCACCGGCAAGCCGGTCTACAACGCGATCGTCTGGCAGGACACCCGGACCAAGGACATCTGCGACGAGCTCGAGAAGGACGGCGGCCCGGATCGCCTCCGCCCGAAGACCGGGCTCCCGCTGGCGACCTACTTCTCCGGCCCGAAGGCCAAGTGGATCCTCGACAACGTCGCTGGCGCACGCGCTGATGCCGATGCCGGGAACCTGCTCTTCGGCAACATCGACACCTGGTGCATCTGGAACCTGACCGGCGGCGTGAACGGCGGCGTCCACGTGACGGACGTCTCCAACGCCAGCCGCACGCTCATGTTCAACTACACCACGCTCGACTGGGATCCCGAGATCCTCGGCCTCCTGGGCGTGCCGCGGGCGATGCTGCCGAACGTCAAGGCCTCGTCCGAGGTCTACGGGAAGGCCGTCGGCGATCTCGCCGGCGTCCCTGTCGCGGGCGACCTCGGCGACCAGCAGGCCGCCCTCTTCGGCCAGACGTGCTTCTCGCCCGGCGAGGCGAAGAACACGTACGGCACGGGCTGCTTCATGCTCCTCAACACGGGCACGAAGGCGGTTCCGAGCAAGAGCGGCCTCCTCACCACGCTCGCGTACAAGATCGGCGACCAGCCGGCCGTGTACGCCCTCGAGGGCTCGATCGCCATCACCGGCGCCCTCGTCCAGTGGATCCGCGACAACCTGGGGATGATCGAGAAGTCCACGGACATCGAGGCGCTCGCGGCCTCCGTCGAGGACAACGGCGGCATCTACTTCGTCCCGGCATTCAGCGGCCTCTTCGCGCCGTACTGGAAGAACGATGCCCGCGGCGTCATCGTCGGCCTCACCCGGTACGTCACCAAGGGCCACATCGCCCGGGCCGCCCTCGAGGCGACCGCCTGGCAGACCCGCGAGGTCCTGGACGCGATGAACGCCGACTCCGGCGTTCCGCTGACGGCCCTCAAGGTCGACGGCGGCATGGTGTTCAACAACCTCCTCATGCAGTTCCAGTCCGACGTCCTCAAGGTCCCGGTCATCCGTCCGAAGGTCGCGGAGACGACGGCGCTCGGCGCCGCCTACGCCGCCGGCCTCGCGGTCGGG